>JBQGEI010000019.1:0-5501 GCA_052039535.1 Pseudoxanthomonas sp. | reverse complement strand
GGGAACTCGGGATTGATGTCGTCCATGTCGGCGATCAGGTCGTAGGGCACGCCCGCCTCGGCCAGCAGCACGTTCATGTGCCCGGGCATCCGCCCGGCCACCGGATGGATCGCGAACTTCACCTTCACCCCGCGCTCGATCAGGCGCTGCGCCAGTTCCCAGATCTTGTGCTGGGCCTGTGCCACGGCCAGGCCGTAGCCGGGCACGATCACCACGCGCTCGGCGTAGGCCATCATCGCGGCCACGTCGCCGGCCTCGATCGGCTTCTGCGACCCGCTGATCTCCTGCGCCTGGCCACCACCGCCGAAGCTGCCGAACAGCACGCCGGAGATCGGCCGGTTCATCGCCTTGGCCATCAGCCGGGTGAGCAGGATGCCCGCGGCGCCGACCATCATGCCGGCGATGATCAGCGCCTCGTTGCCCAGCACGTAGCCTTCGAAAGACACCGCCAGCCCGGTGAACGCGTTGTACAGCGAGATCACCACCGGCATGTCCGCGCCGCCGATCGGCAGCGTCATCAGCACGCCCAGCAGCAGGGCGACCACGAAGAAGGCGATGATCGCGGTGGTATCCAGGCTCACCGCGGCCCACGCGCCAAGCGCCACCATCGCCACGGCCACCAGCAGGTTGAACGCCTGCTGGCCAGGGAACACCATGCGCCGGTCGAGGCGGCCGTCGAGCTTGGCCCACGCCACCACCGAACCGGACAGCGACACCGCGCCGATCGCCGACCCCACCACCGCCAGCGCAAGCACGACGGTGCCCGGCCCTCCCGCCGGCGCAGCGCCCGGCGCGGCCACCATGCCGGAGAAGCGCAGCAGTTCCACCGCGCCGATCGCCGCGGCCGAGCCGCCGCCCATGCCGTTGTACAGCGCCACCATCTGCGGCATGTCGGTGATGGCCACCTTCTTGCCGGAAACCCAGGCCACCACCGTGCCCAGCACCAGCGCGGTGACGATCAGCGGCAGGTTGTGCAGGCCCGGCAGCAGGAAGGTGGCGAAGGTCGCGATGACCATGCCCATCCCGGCCCAGCGGATGCCACTGCGGGCGGTCGCCGGCGAGGCCATGCGCTGCAGGCCCAGCAGGAACAGGGTCGCCGCCACCAGGTAACTGGCGCCGACGAGCCACACGCGGATATCGAATTCCCCACCACTCATGCCTCTTCCCCCTGCATGCGCGCAGCGCGCGACGGATTGCGGTCCAGCCGATGGTGCTCGAACATCTCGATCGCGGTCTTCAACAGGCCGAACAGGCCCAGCCCCAGCCCGACCAGGCCCATCGCCAGCTGCGACCAGCGGCTGTCGCCGGGCACGTACAGCGCGGCCAGCCCGCCGCCCAGCGACAGCACCACGACCGCGCCGATGAGGCCGATGGCCCAGCTGCCCTTGCGCGGATCCTCCCAGACCCGGCGCGAAACCTCGTTCTGGGTGGTGGTCGGATCCTGCAGCGAGGAGAAACCGATGGCCACGCCAGCGTGCAGCAGGGCGAGGTTGAAATCCGCCAGGAGCGAGGTGAAGCCGTTGGTGTACGGCCGCAGCACGTAGAACAGGGCCAGCGCCATGAACGGGTATTGCAGGTAGCTGACTCCCTGGAACAGGCGGCGCGCGCCGCTGCGGCGCGGCGCAGGCGCGGCTGGATTCACCGGCCGCCCCCGCCCGCCCCGGGCTTGCGGCTGCTCTTGAACATCTCGAGCATGCGCTCGGTCACCACGTAGCCGCCGGCCGCATTGCCGGCGCCCAGCACCACCGCGACGAAACCAAGCGCCTTCTCCAGCGTGGTGTCGGCATGGCCCAGCACCACCATCGCGCCGATCAGCACCGCCCCGTGGATGAAGTTGGAGCCGGACATCAGCGGCGTGTGCAGGATCACCGGCACCCGCGAAATGATCACGTGGCCCGCGATCGCCGCGAGCATGAAGATATACAGCGCCACGAAGCCGTCGTTCATGCGTCCTGCTCTCCCCGGGCACACGCCCGGGGCCGATGATAACCGCAGCCTGAACCTCGGAGGCGGCGGTCAACGCATGCGTGGCACGCGCGTTTACTGCGATATCGATGCCGCCGAAACAGGTGCATATGAAACCGCCACCGATCATCGTGCCTGACGCACGTTCGGCCGCCCGCCTCGGGTGGGCCAGGCCGCGGCCTGGCACGGATAAGCTGTGCTGGTGACCACGCCCGCACCGACCCGGAGGGAATCCGACGCCGCACCGGCGTGGGCCTCGCTGGACGCGTTCCTCGCCAGCGTCGGCGTGCGTGCGCTGCGCTTCGCCGAGGCGGGGCTGCGCAACCGCGACGATGCCCTGGACGCGGTCCAGGACGCGATGATGCGCATGCTCGCCTACCGCGAGCGCCCCGCCGCGGAATGGACGCCGCTGTTCTGGAGCATCCTGCGCCGGCGCATCATCGACCTTCAGCGCCGTTCGCGCTTCCGCCTGCGCTGGATGCTGCCGGCAGTGGCCAGCGACGATCCGCGCGGCGAGGACACCGGCATCGACTGGGCCGACACCACGCCGGGTCCGGCCGGCGTCCACGAGCAGCGCGAGACCTGGGGCCGCCTGGTCGAAGCCCTGCGCGGGCTGCCGGCGCGCCAGCGGGAGGCCTTCACCCTGCGCGTGCTCGAGGAGCTGGACGTGGCCACCACCGCGCGGGTGATGGGCTGTTCCGAAGGCTCGGTCAAGACCCACCTGTCGCGTGCGCGCCAGGCCCTGAATTCGCAACTGGAGGACGTCCTGTGACGACCGCACCCGATCGTGTCGACCGCTACGCCCGGCAGGCCCACGCCGCCGCGCTGGCCCATGTTTCGCCCGAGGCGCTGGCCCGGCTGCGCGACGCCCGCCGTGGTGTTGCCGGACAGAGCGCGGCCGGCTGGCGCCGTCCGTCCTGGCTGGCCGGCGGCGCACTGGCCGCGGCCCTGGTGCTGGGCGTAGCCCTGCGCCCGGAACCGCTGCCGCCGCGACAGCCCACCCAGGCCGCCGTTGCCACCGCCGAGGACCTCGCTGGCCCACTGCAGGAGGACCCGGGCTTCTATCTGTGGCTTGCGTCGGCCGATGCCCCTGCCCTGGCCCTGGAGTAACCGATGAGACTCTCCCTGACGTTGTGCCTGCTGGCCGCGACGGTTTCCGGCCACGCCGCGGCCCAGGCCGCCCCGCAAGCCGCCGCCCCGGCCGCGCCCCCCACGTCCCAGGCCGAGCTCCCGCGCTGGGAGCAGCTCAGCGCCGAGCAGCGCGAGCTGCTGCTGGCCCCCCTGCGCGACCGCTGGAACACGCAGCCGGCCGAGCGGGCGCGGATGCTGCGCCATGCCGAACGCTGGAAGCAGCTGCCGCCGGAAGCGCGCGAGCGTGCCCAGCGCGGCATGCGCCGCTTCGAACAGATGGATCCGGAACAGCGCCAGCGGGCGCGCGCGATCTTCGCGGCTACCCGCGAAATGACGCCCGAAGAGCGCGCGCGTTTCCGCCAGGAGTGGGAGCGCAAGACTCCCGAGCAGCGGCGGGAATGGCTGCGGACGCATCCGGTACCCGCACGCCCCTGACCCCGCCACGCCACGCCTGCACGGCGCCGCATGGGCTCATGGCGCCCTGCATCTCCGCATGCACGGCATCTGCAGGGCACCACGGCGAGGGAAGGGAGGATCGTCGGAAGTGGTTTGCCGGGAGGCCCGAACCTCCCGGCACCCTGGCACGTCGCGGCTCAGGCGGCGACGGGCGCGCGCTCCGGCCAGACCGTCCGGGCCAGCAGCTCGTCGTTCCAGTCGAAGCCGACCTGGCCATCCTTCAGGAACAGCGCGACGAAGTTGTAGACGTTGCGCGCATACATCTCGCTGGCATGCACCGCCCCCATGCTCGCCAGGTCCAGCGGACCGGCGACGGTGACCCCGCCATGGTCGACGGTCTGGCCCGGCGCGGTGAGCTCGCAGTTGCCACCGGTCTCCGCCGCCAGGTCGACGATCACGCTGCCCGGCTTCATGCCGGACACCATCGCGGCCGTGATGATCTTCGGCGCGGGGCGCCCGGGCACCGCCGCGGTGCAGACCACCACGTCGATGCCGCGCAGGTGGTCGGCCAGCCGGCGCTGCTGCTCGGCGCGCTCCTCGTCGGTCAGCGCACGGGCATAACCCCCCTCGCCCGCCGCGCTCACGCCCAGGTCCAGGAACTTGCCCCCCAGCGATTCGATCTGCTCGCGCGTCTCCGGACGCACGTCGAAGCCCTCGACCTGCGCGCCGAGCCGGCGCGCGGTGGCGATGGCCTGCAGGCCGGCCACGCCGGCACCGACCACCAGCACCTTCGACGGGCGGATGGTGCCGGCCGCGGTGGTGAGCATCGGGAAGAAGCGCGGCGCCAGTTGCGCGGCGATCAGCACCGCCTTGTAACCGGCCATGCCCGCCTGCGAGCTGAGGACATCCATCGCCTGGGCGCGGGTGGTACGCGGCAGCCGCTCCAGCGGGAAGGCGTGGATGCCCCGGGCCTGCAGCGCGTCGGCGCGGGCCGGGTCGGCCTGCGGATGCAGCATCCCCACCAGCGTCGCGCCCTCGGGCAGGGCGTGCAGCACCGCGGCCGGCGGCGGCTGCACGCACAGCACCACGCCGGCAGCACCACGGGCGCCCTCGCCGGCCGGCAGGGCCCCGGCTTCGGCATAGGCCTGATCGGTGATGCCGGCGGCCAGTCCCGCGCCGGCCTCCACCCGGACCACCGCTCCGGCGGCCACCAGCTTGCGCACCGTCTCGGGCGTCGCGGCCACCCGTCGCTCCCCGGTCGCGGCCTCCTTCAACACCAGCACTTCCACCGTCATGCCCGCGTTCCCCTCGCCATGTCAGACCGGGCTGGATGCTAGCAAACCACCACCGGCGGCAGACCGATGGTTTCAGGCGCATCCTCAGGCGGGCCGCGCATCGCGGCACGGCGACGCACGGGAGGGGCGCGATGCGCCCGGCCGCGGGTCTAGTGCAGGGTCACCGGACCGGGCGGCGCGGCAGGGTCGAGCCGTTCGATCACGCCTTGCATCGCGCTGTCGAACGCGCCCTCGTCGGCCACGTGCATGCGCAGGCGGCCCAGGCGCACCATCACCGCCAGCTCCTCCGGCGAGGCGACGCAGAACCGCACGCCACGCCGGTTCACGAACAGCAGGCGCGAGGAGATCGGGCTGATCCAGGACAGCTTGCCCGGTTGCACCCGGCCTTCCTTGTCGATGAAGTCCAGCCAGGTCCCCACCGGCAGGCCGCGGATGTGGTCGGCGTCGGCATTGTCGAAATCCAGCGCTTCGCCCGCGCCGGCCAGGTCGACCGGGCTGTTTTCCACCGGCGCCGGTTGCGGCAGTGCCACTGCCGGCAGCTCGGGCAGGGCCTTCTCCAGTTCCGGACGGGCATCGGCCACGGCCTGGAGGGTGTCGTGCAGCGCGACCACCGCCGCCGTGGCGGCCTCGCCGTAGACGCCGACGCTGGCCAGCACCTTCAGCAGCGCCGGCTGCCAGGCCTGCAGCCAGGGCTTGCCGGCCACGTGGCGCTGC
>JBQGEI010000018.1:0-2261 GCA_052039535.1 Pseudoxanthomonas sp. | reverse complement strand
GCCCGATGACGTTGTGGTACCCGCGCCCGGCGACGCGCTGGGTCGAGGCGCTCCCCTTGGGCAACGGGCGGCTCGGGGCGATGGTCTGGGGCGGTGGCCGCCACGAGCGGCTGCAGCTCAACGAGGACACGCTGTACGCCGGCCGGCCCTACGATCCCACGCCGCCGGAGGCGCTGCAGGCCCTGCCCGAGGTCCGCCGCCTGCTGTTCGCGGGCCGGTACGCGGAAGCCGAGGCGCTCGCCGACGCGACCATGATGGGCACGCCGCGCAAGCAGATGCCTTACCAGCCGCTGGGCGACCTGGTGCTGGATTTCCTGGAGATCTCCGACCTCGACGACTACCGGCGCGAACTGGACCTGGACCGCGCCGTGGCCACCACCACCTTCGGCTCGGGCTGGAAGCTCCACCATCGGCGGGAGGCCTTCGTCTCGGCGGCGGACCAGTGCCTGGTCATGCGCCTGGGCACCAGCGAGCCAGGCCGGGTGCGCGTACGCGTGGGCCTGGACAGCGACCACGCCGATGCGCAGGTCGGCGCGGATGGCAGGCACGGCCTGCTGCTGCAGGGGCGCAACGGCGACGCCTTCGGGATCGAGGGCGGGCTGCGTTTCGCCGCACGCCTGCGCGTGCTGGCACGTGGCGGCACCACGCGCCATCGCGGCAGCCGGATCGAGGTCGAGGGCGCCGACGAGGTGCTCCTGCTGCTGGCGGGCGCGACCAGCTTCCGCGGTTCGGATGATGTCGGTGGCGATCCGGAGGCCATCACCCTGGCCCAGCTCGAGGCGGCCGCCGGCAAGTCCTGGGAGGCGCTGCTGGCCGCGCACGAGTCCGCGCACCGGCAGCTGTTCCGGCGCGTGGAGATCGACCTGGGGCGCACGCCCGATGCGATCGCGGCATTGCCCACTGACGAACGTGTGGCCCGCTTCGCGCGCGATGGTGACCCGGAGCTGGCCGCGCTGTACCACCATTTCGGCCGCTACCTGCTCATCTGCAGCTCGCGCCCCGGCACGCAGCCGGCCAACCTGCAGGGGATCTGGAACGACCTGCTCGCCCCACCCTGGGAGAGCAAGTACACGATCAACATCAACACCGAGATGAACTACTGGCCGGCCGAGGCCAACAACCTGGCCGAGTGCGTGGAGCCGCTGGAACGGATGGTGTCCGAGCTGGCCCGGTCCGGCGCGCGGACCGCACGGCGCATGTACGGTGCACCGGGCTGGGTGGCCCATCACAACACCGACCTCTGGCGCGCCACCGCCCCCATCGACGGCGCCCAGTGGGGACTGTGGCCGCTGGGGGGTGCCTGGCTGCTGCAGCACCTGTGGGACCGCTGGGATTACAGTCGCGACCCGGCCGTCCTGGCACGCATCTGGCCGCTGTTCCGTGGGGCGGCGGAGTTCTTCGCTGCCACCCTGGTGGAGGACCCGACCACCGGTGCGATGGTCACCGCGCCGTCGATCTCGCCGGAGAACCTGCACCCGCATGGCGCCGCGCTGTGCGCGGGCCCGTCGATGGACGCGCAGCTGCTGCGCGACCTGTTCGGCCAGTGCATCGAGATCGCCGGGCGGCTGGGCGTGGACGCGGACCTGGCCGCGCGTCTGGAGGTGCTGCGCGGGCGGCTGCCGCCGCACCGCATCGGCAAGGCCGGCCAGCTGCAGGAATGGCAGCAGGACTGGGACATGGAAGCCCCGGAGATCGATCACCGCCACGTATCGCACCTCTACGCGCTGCATCCATCCAGCCAGATCAACGTGCGCGACACCCCGGAGCTGGCCGCCGCGGCGAGGCGTTCGCTGGAGATCCGCGGCGACGAGGCCACCGGCTGGGGCATCGGCTGGCGCCTTAACCTGTGGGCCCGGCTCGGCGATGCCGAGCACGCCTACAAGGTGCTGGCGATGCTGCTCAGCCCTTCGCGCACCTATCCCAACCTGTTCGATGCCCACCCGCCGTTCCAGATCGACGGCAATTTCGGCGGCACCGCCGGCATTACCGAAATGCTGGTGCAGAGCTGGGGCGGCTCGATTTTCCTGTTGCCGGCGCTCCCCCGGGCCTGGCCGCGCGGTAGAGTGTCCGGCCTGCGCGTGCGCGGGGCGGCGGAGCTGGAGCTGGCATGGGACTCGGGGCGGTTGCAGCATGCGCTGCTTCGGTCCACCCGCGGCGGCACCTACCGCCTGGAGCATGCCGGCAGCGCACTGAACCTGGCCCTGGCGGCCGGCGAGGGCGCGCGGGTCCGGATGCAGGGCGGACGGCTGGTGCGCCAGGCC
>JBQGEI010000017.1:0-14667 GCA_052039535.1 Pseudoxanthomonas sp. | reverse complement strand
CCGGCCGCGCGCCGCCCCGGCGGGACCGGCGGCGAGGCTCCGGGCGGCCTGCTGGCCGACTCCCCCGACGCGGTGCTGCTGCCCGGCGACGCCAGCGCGTTCCGCCGCGCGCGGGTGGACGCGCGCACCTGGCAACGCCTGCGCCGCGGCCAGTTTTCCGCGCAGGACGAGCTGGACCTGCACGGCGCCAGCGCGCTGGAGGCCGAGTTGCTGGTGGGGCGGTTCCTCGGCGAGGCGCGCGATGCCGGCTTCGGCTGCATCCGCATCGTCCACGGCAAGGGCGGGGCCGGCGGGGTGCCGGTACTGAAGAACCTGGTCGACCGCCTGCTGCGCCAGCGCGGCGATGTGCTGGCGTTCCACTCCGCGCCACCGGCCCAGGGCGGCACCGGCGCGCTGCTGGTGCTGCTGGCCCGGCGCTGAACCCTCCCCGCTCCGGTGCCTGCCGGCGGCTGGCTGCCGGGAGGCTAGAATGCGCGCCATGAGCCCAGCCGAATTCACCGCCGCCGATCTTGCCGACCGCTTCTCGCTGCAGCTGCGCGGCGACGGCCAGGTGCGCATCGCCGGCGTGGCGACGCTGGCCAGCGCCGGGCCCGGGCAGCTGGCGTTCCTGGCCAACCCGCGTTACCGCGGACAGCTGGCGCAGTCGCGCGCGGCGGTGGTGGTGGTGCGCGCCGAGGACGCCGATGCGGTGCCCGGCACCGCCCTGGTGGCGCGCGACCCGTATGTCGCCTTCGCACGCATCTCCGCCCTGTTCGAGGCGGTGCCGGCGCGCGCGCCGGGCATCCATCCCAGCGCGGTGGTGGATCCCTCCGCCGAGGTCTCGCCCGACGCGCATGTCGGCCCGTTCGTCAGCATCGGCGCGCGCACCCGCATCGGCCCGGGCTGCGCCATCGGCCCCGGCTGCGTGATCGGCGACGACTGTGCGCTGGACGCGGGCTGCGAGCTGCAGGCGCGCGTGACCCTGGTGGCGCGGGTGCGGCTGGGCAAGCGCGTGCGCATCCTGCCCGGTGCGGTGCTCGGCGCGGCCGGCTTCGGCCTGGCGATGGACGCCGGGCAGTGGGTCAACGTGCCGCAGCTGGGCGGCGTGGTGGTGGGCGACGACTGCGAGATCGGCGCCAACAGCTGCATCGACCGCGGCGCGCTGGACGACACCGTGCTGGAAGAGGACGTGCGCATCGACAACCTGGTGCAGATCGGCCACAACGTCCGCATCGGCGCCCACACCGCCATGGCCGGCTGCTCGGCCGCCGCCGGCAGCGCCAGGATCGGCCGCTACTGCCTGGTCGGCGGCGGCGCCGGCATCCTCGGCCACCTGGAGGTGGCCGACAAGGTGATGGTCACGGCGATGTCGCTGGTCACCCATTCCATCCGCGAGCCGGGCGAGTACTCCTCCGGCACGCCCCTCACCGACAACCGCACCTGGCGCAAGAACGCCGCCAGGTTCAAGCAACTGGACGCGCTCGCGCGCCGCGTCAACGCGTCCAACCAGGGAAGTTCCGAATGAACGAAACCGTGCAGCTGCCGATCGACGTCACCACCATCAGGACGCTGATTCCGCATCGTTACCCGTTCCTGCTGGTCGACCGCGTCGACGAGCTGGACATCGAGAACAAGCGCATCGTCTGCCGCAAGAACGTCACCATCAACGAGCCGTTCTTCCAGGGCCACTTCCCCGGGCAGCCGATCATGCCGGGCGTGCTGATCATCGAGGCGCTGGCCCAGGCCGGCGGCGTGCTGACCCAGCTGTCGATGGGCCGCGACGCGCAGTCCAAGCTGTTCTACATGGTCAAGGTCGACAACGCCCGCTTCAGCAAGCAGGTGGTGCCGGGCGACGTGCTGGAGCTGCACGTGATGGTCAAGCGCGTGATCCGCAACATGGCCGTGTACTACGGCGAGGCGAAGGTCGACGGCGAAGTGGTGGCCTGCGCCGAGGTGCTGTGCGCCGGCACCCGCGAATAAGCGGAGACTCCCCCATGACTGACACCCCCCTGATCCACCCCACCGCCGTGATCGACCCCGCCGCCCGCCTGGGCGAGGGCGTGCGCGTGGGCGCGCTCACCGTGATCGGGCCGGAGGTGGAGATCGGTGATGGCTGCCAGATCGGCCCGCACTGCAGCTTCACCGGGCCGACCCGGATCGGCCGCGACAACCGCTTCATCGGCCACTGCGCCATCGGCGGCGAGCCGCAGGACAAGAAGTTCGCCGGCGAGCGCACCGAGCTGGTCATCGGCGACCGCAACGTGTTCCGCGAGTTCGTCACCGTCAACCGCGGCACCGGCAGCGGTGGCGGCACCACCCGCATGGGCGATGACAACTGGCTGCTGGCCTACAGCCACGTGGCGCACGACTGCATCGTCGGCAACCACTGCGTGTTCTCCAACAACACCACCCTGGCCGGCCACGTCACCGTGGGCGACTGGGTGATCATCAGCGGCTTCGGCGGCGCCCACCAGTTCTGCCGGATCGGCGACCACGCCTTCCTGGGCATGGGCGCGCTGGTCAACGGCGACGTGCCGCCGTTCACCATGGTCGGCGGCAATTCGCTGGGCCGGCCGCGCGGCATCAACAGCGAGGGCCTCAAGCGCCGCGGCTTCGACGCCGATCGCATCGCCGCGATCAAGCGCGCCTACCGCACGCTGTACGTGGCCGGCCTGCCGCTGGCCGAGGCGCGCGAGCAGCTCGGCACGCAGGCGGGCTCCAGCGACGACGTGCGCCAGTTCCTGGACTTCATCGACAGCGGCGAGCGCCCGCTGCTGCGCTGATGCACATGCACGACCCGGCCCCGCGCAACCCCGCCGGCGACGGCCCGCGGATCCTGCTGATCGCCGGCGAGGCCTCCGGTGACGGGCTCGGCGCCGGGCTGGTTGAGGCCCTGCGCGCGCGGTATCCCGGGGCCCGCTTCGCCGGCGTCGGCGGCGATGCCATGCGCAACGCCGGCATGGAAACCTGGCACGACGCCAGCGAGCTGGCGGTCATGGGCCTGGCCGAGGTGCTGCGCCACCTGCCGCGCCTGCTGCGGCTGCGCCGCGAGCTGCGCGAACGCGCCCTGGCCTGGGGCCCGGACGTGGTGGTCGGCATCGACGCGCCGGATTTCAACCTCGGCGTGGAACGCTGGTTCCGCCGCCGCGGCATCCGCACCGTGCACTACGTCAGTCCCTCGGTCTGGGCGTGGCGCGAGAAGCGCGCGGCCAAGATCGGCCAGAGCGCGGACCGGGTGCTGTGCCTGTTCCCGATGGAGCCGCCGATCTACGCGCGCCACGGCGTGGACGCGCGCTTCGTCGGCCATCCCATGGCCGATGAGATGCCACTGCACCCGGACCGCGCCGAGGCGCGCCGGCAGCTCGGGCTGCCGGCGGACGCCCCGGTACTGGCGGTGCTGCCAGGCAGCCGCCTGGGCGAGATCGGGCGCCTCGGCGAGGTGTTCCTCCAGGCCGCCTGGCAGGTCAGCGAGGCGATGCCGGCGCTGCACGTGGCGATTCCCGCCGCCGGCGTGGCTGCGCGCGAACTGCTGCAGGCGCAGCTCAAGCGCTCGCCGCTGCGCTCGGCCCAGACCCACCTGCATGACGGCCAGGCGCGCACGGTGCTGGCCGCCGCCGACGTGGTGCTGCTGGCCTCCGGCACCGCCACCCTGGAAACCATGCTGTCCAAGCGGCCGATGGTGGTCGGCTACCGGGTCGCGCCGCTGACCTACCGCATCGTCAAGGCGCTGGGCCTGCTCAAGGTCGACCGCTACGCCCTGCCCAACGTACTGGCCGGCCGCGACCTGGCGCCGGAACTGATGCAGGACGACTGCACGCCGGAGGCGCTGGCCGCCGCGGTGCTGCACTGGTTCGGCAACCCGCAGGCGGTGGCGGCGCTGCAGCCCGAGTACGAGCGCCTGCACCTGGAGTTGCGCCGCGACGCCTCGGCCTCGGCCGCCGCCGCGGTCGCGGGGCTGGTCGAGGCGCGGGAACCGGCGCCGTGAGCCGGCGCGCGCTGCGCATCGCCCGCAGCTCCTCGCCCGGCGCGGGCGCCGAGGCGGGCCTGTTCCCGCTCGACCGCCGGCGCCTGCGCGTGGCCGGGGTGGACGAGGCCGGGCGCGGGCCGCTGGCCGGTCCGGTGGCGGTGGCGGCGGTGGTGCTGGACCCCAGGCGCCGGATCCGCGGCCTGGACGACTCCAAGAAGCTGTCCCACGCCCAGCGCGAGGCGCTGTACCCGCGCATCGTCGAACGCGCCCTGGCCTGGCACGTGGAACTGGTGCCGGTGGAGGACATCGACCGGCTCAACATCCTGCACGCGACCCTGGAAGGCATGCGCCGCTGCGTGGTCGCGCTGGGCGCGCACGCCGAACTGGCGCGGATCGACGGCAACATGCTGCCCAGGGCGCTGCCCTGCATGGCCGAGGCGATCATCGGCGGGGATGCGGTGGAACCGGCGATCATGGCCGCCTCGATCCTGGCCAAGGTCAGCCGCGACCGGCTGATGTGCCAGCTGCACGAGCAGCATCCGCAGTACGGGTTCCACGAGCACAAGGGCTATGCGACCGCCGCGCACCTGGCGGCGCTGGCCCTGCACGGGCCGTGCGTGCACCACCGCCGCAGCTTCGCCCCGGTGCGGCTGGCCGCGACCGGCGCGGACCCGTCAGCGGCAGGGCTGGGGGCCGAAGCCGGCGAGCTGGCCCTGGCCTGAGCCGGCCGCGGCCGGCGCAACGGAAACGGCCCGCTTGCGCGGGCCGTGGGGCATCACTCAGTGGTGGTGGCCGCCGTCGCCGTGCACGTGGCCGTGCTCGAGCTCCTCGGCCTGGGCCTCGCGCACCTCGACGATCTCCACGTCGAAATGCAGGTCCTTGCCCGCCATCGGGTGGTTGAGGTCCACGTCGACCACGCTGTGGCCGACCTTCTGCACGGTCACCGCGCGCGGGCCGAAGTTGGTCTGCAGCACCACCTGCATGCCCGGGACCAGCTTCTCGTTGCCGAAGTGCTTCTTGGGAATGCGCTGGCCCAGGCCCTCGCGGCGCTCGCCGTAGGCTTCGGCGGCCGGGACGTCGACGCTGAAGTTCTCGCCGGCCTCCTTGTCCATCATCGCCTGCTCCAGGCCCGGGATGATGTTGCCGTGGCCGATCAGGATCGCGATCGGCTCACGCTCCTTCGAGCTCTCCAGCGGCTCCTGGCCGACTTCGGAGACGGTGTAGTGGAAACGGACGACGCGGTCTTTTTCGATCTTCATGCGCAACTCGGTATGGCTGCCGGGGCGGCAGCGGGAGGGGCGGCTTGCCGGCCGCGGGGGACTGCGGCCATGATGGCCGCCGTGAGGAAAGCACCGCATTATCCCGCCCCCTTCCCGCGCATGCCAGTTGCCGTGTCGGGCGTGCTGGCCGCGGTGCTGCTGCTGGCCGGCTGCGGCGGCAAGGCCACCCGGCCGGCGGCCAAGGCCGCGCCGCCGGTGCGCCACTGGCCGCAGGTGAGGCCGGCCGACCCGGTGGCCGCCAACGCGGTCAGCCTGCGCGCCCTCAGCCTGGTCGGCACCCCCTACCGGTACGGCGGCAACACCCCCGAAAGCGGCTTCGACTGCAGCGGGCTGGTCAACTACGTGTTCCGCGACATGCTCGAGCTGCGCCTGCCGCGCAGCTCCCGCGAACTGGCCGCCGTCCAGGGCCCGAAGGTAAGGCCCGAGCAGCTGGCCACCGGCGACCTGGTGTTCTTCGGCAACGGCCGCGAGGTCAACCACGTCGGCATCTATATCGGCGAGGGGCGTTTCGTGCACGCGCCAACCACCGGTGGCACCGTGCGGCTGGACCACCTCGATGGCCACTACTGGCGCAGCAGCTACAGCGGCGCACGCCGGGTCCTGAATTGAACTCTGTGACGCAGGCCTGAGCGCTTCACGGAAATTTAACTTTTTGTGAACATCAAGGCGCCGTGAAGCCGGCATTATCGCCAGGTCCTTTTTTTGTGACCGACGCGTGACGACCGAAGCCTGCGCCCAGCGCCCGCCAGCCGCCACCGCCGCCCGCACCCGCCGGGCGTCCTGCCTTCTCATCCTGCTGTGCACGCTGCTGCCGGCCGCGCCGCTGCTGGCCGCGCCCGAACCGGCGGACATCGTCCCCGAAGCGCTGCCCGCCGCCGTGGCCCTGGAAGTGCCGGCCCAGGTGCCGGCCACCGCCAAGGGCACGGCTGCCGCGCCGGCCCAGGCCGTGACCCTGCGTGGCAAGGCGGATGCGGCCGCCAGCGCCACCCTTGCCGCCCTGCTGCCGCACCTGTCGCGCAATGACGGCATGCTGCTGGACCGTTCGGCCAGCTTTGCCGGCGACATGAACCGCCTGCTGTCCGGCGAGGCCGAGGCCCGCCCGCAGGGCAAGCTGGAGCAGGTGGTGAAGTCGGCCATGGGCCTGCTGGGCACCCCGTACCGCTGGGGCGGCTCGGGCCCGGACGGGTTCGACTGCAGCGGCCTGGTCAGCTACGTGTTCCGCAACGCCCTGGGCATCGAGCTGCCGCGCGTCTCGCGCGAGATGGCGGCCAAGTCCGACGCCGAGCTGATCCGCGACCGCGAGCAGCTCAATCCGGGGGACCTGGTGTTCTTCGGCATGCGCGGCCGGGTCAACCACGTCGGCATCTATGTCGGCAGCGGCCAGTTCCTGCATGCACCCAGCCGCGGCAAGGACGTGCGCGTGGACAGCCTGCTCTCCGGCTACTGGGGCACCCGCTTCATGCAGGCGCGCCGGGTCGAGATCTGATCCGGACCGCGGCACCACCCGCCAGAGGCCGCCCCCGGGCGGCCTTTTGCTTTCGGGGCCCCGGGGGCGGCGGCCGGGACAGACCGCAGCCCGGACCAGCGCAGCGCATCCGGGATCGACCACCGGCTTCCGGATGCGGCGCCGGCCGTGCTGCGCGGGCGGCTTCTGCGTCCAGCCGCCACCCGCCGTGCGGCGCCGTGGTGCGATGCCTGCCGACGGGGAGCAAGGAGGAGGCACCGGCCGCCGGGCGATGCGGACGTGGGCCGGCAGGCATCGCGCCGCGCCGCCACGGCCCGCTCCCCGGCGCCGCGGCACACGTCCAGCCACCACTCTCCAGCCAGTGGCAGCCGGGCCGCCTACCGCCCGCCCAGGCTACCGCTGTCCACCACCCGGCCCGCCACTGCCCGGCGGCACGGGCCGGGCCGGGTCCTGCACCTCGGCCGCCTCGATCCCGACGTTGCTGGACGCCCGCTCGTAGACCTGGCGGTCCAGCAGGCCGGTTTCCTTGGCCACCAGCACCGGCACCAGCATCTGCCCGGTGACGTTGGTCATCGTGCGCATCATGTCCAGCACCCGGTCGATCGCCACCAGCAGCGCGATGCCTTCCAGCGGCAACCCGGCGGCGCTGAGCACCAGGGTCACCATGACGATCGCGGTGCCCGGCACGCCGGCGGTGCCGAAGCTGCCCAGCACCGAGGCCAGCAGGATCACGAAGTACTGGTTCAGCGACAGGTCGACCCCGAAGTACTGGGCCACGAACACCGCCGTCAGGGCCGGGTAGATCGCGCCACAGCCGTCCATCTTGATGCTCGCGCCCAGCGGCACGGCGAAGGCGGCATAGTCCCGGTCCACGCCCAGGTTGTGGGTCACGCTGCGCATGGCCACCGGCATCGAGGCAAAGCTCGAGGAACTGACGAAACCCACCTGCATGCCCGGCGCGGCGCCGCGGAAGAACTTCAGCGGGTTGAGGCCGTGGGCCAGCAGCAGGCCGCCGTACACCAGCACGATGTGCAGCGCGCAGGCCAGGTACAGCGAGAACACGAAGCTGCCCAGCGGCAGCAGCTTCTCGAAGCCGTAGCTGCCGACCAGGCCGGCGATCAGGCCGAAGGTGCCCAGCGGGGTCATCTCCAGCACGAAGCGGGTGACCTGGATCATCGTGTCGCTGGCCTCGCCGACCAGCGCGCGCAGGCGGGCGGTGCGCTCGCCGAGCCTGACCAGCGCAAAACCGAGCAGGCCAGCGAAGAAGATCACCTGCAGGATCCTGCCCTCGGCCAGGGCTGCGAACGGATTGGTCGGCACCACGTCCAGCAGCACCTGCACCGGCGTGGGCACCTCGCGCGGAGTGTACCCGGCGGCCATCTCCAGCCCGCTCAGGCCCTGGCCGGGCTTGAGCAGCAGGCCCACCGCCAGGCCCACGCACACCGCCAGCGCCGCGGTGGCGGCGAACCAGAGGAAGGTGCGCCCGCCCAGGGCCGCGACCGATTTCTGCCCGTGCAGCGAGGCCACCGCGTTGATCACCGCGAACAGCACCAGCGGCACCGCGATCATGCGGATCAGGTTGACGTAGATGGTGCCGAGCGGGCCGAACCAGGTCTGGGCCGCCGGCCCCAGCAGCCATCCGGCCAGCGCGCCGAGCACGAAGCCGGCGAGCACGCGCTGCCAGAAGGGAATGGCCAGCCAGGCCTTGACCAGGTTCATCGCGGATCCGGAATGCGGCAGAGGCGGAACGATACCCCCGATGCCTCCCCGCTGGCGACGGCGCCACTGGAACGGCCACATGTCATAGGCATGACATTGGGGGTGGCCGATAATGCACGCCCTTTCCACCACGCATGCGCCGTGGGCGGGGGCCGTGCCACCGGCGCGGCCCGGCCGCGCCGGCCTGCGCCCGTCCGGACCTGCAATGCCCCGTACCGACCGCCTCCTGCCCCTCGCCCTGCTCGGGGCGCTGCTGCCCGCTGCCTGTGCCAGCACGCCGCCTCCCACCACCTCTTCCGTCCCCGTCGTGGAGGTGCCCGCGATCGCCCGTCCGTCCGGCGAGACCCCGCAGTGGTGGTACCGCAGCGGCGCGGCCAGCGCCGCGGCCAACGGCGCCATGGCCGGCAGGGCGAAGAACGTGATCCTGTTCCTGGGCGACGGCATGAGCCTGACCACGGTGGCCGCCGCGCGCATCCTCGAAGGCCAGCGCAAGGGCGCCCCCGGCGAGGAGAACCTGCTGTCCTGGGAGCACTTCCCGCACACCGCCTTCAGCAAGACCTACAACACCGATTCGCAGACGCCGGATTCGGCCGGCACCATGACCGCCATCACCACCGGGGTGAAGTCGCACATGGGCGCGATCGGCGTGTCCGCCGGCCGCCGCGACGACTGCGCCGACAGCCTGGGCAAGCACCGCCTGACCTGGCTGCAGCTGGCCGATGCGGCCGGCATGGCCACCGGCATCGTCAGCACCGCACGCCTGACCCACGCCACCCCGGCGGCGACCTGGGCCCACGTGCCGGACCGCAACTGGGAGAACGACGCGGACCTGCCGGCGCAGGCCCGCGCCCAGGGCTGCGTGGACATCGCCCGCCAGCTGGTGTCCAGGCCCTACGGGACCGGCCCGACGGTCATGCTTGGCGGCGGCCGCGGCCAGTTCCTGCCGGTGGACCAGCGCGATCCGGAATACCCGGACAAGACCGGCCTGCGCCTGGACGGGCGCGACCTGGTCGCCGAGTGGAAGCGCGCCCATCCCGGCGGCGTGTACGCGTGGAACCGCGAACAGCTGCGGGCAGCGGCCGACGCACCGGCGGTCCTGGGCCTGTTCGAGCACGACCACATGCAGTACGAGCACGAGCGCGACCGCGACGCCGAACCTTCACTGGCCGAACTGACCGCCGAGGCCATCCGCCGCCTGTCGCGCGGCCCGGACGGCTACGTGCTGATGGTCGAGGGCGCCCGCATCGACCACGCCAACCACAACGGCAACGCCTACCGCGCCCTGGACGAGACCGTCGCACTGTCCGACGCGGTGCGCACCGCCATGGAGATGACCTCGGCGCAGGACACGCTGATCCTGGTCACCGCCGACCATTCGCATACGCTCAACTTCGCCGGCTACCCCGCACGCGGCAACCCGATCCTGGACAAGGTGCGCGGCGTGGCCGGCGAGGACGGGCCCACCGACGGCTACGCGCTGGATGCCACCGGGCTGCCCTACACCACCCTGAGCTACGCCAACGGCCCCGGCCACACCGGCGCCAGCAACCGCCAGCCGGCCGGCAGCAAGTCCTACCCGCACTTTCCCGCCGCGATGCAGGCCAGCGACGGGCGGCCGGACCTGACCCACGTCGACACCACCGCCCCGGATTACATGCAGGAGGCGCTGGTGCCGATGAAGTCCGAGTCCCATGGCGGCGAGGACGTGGGCATCTGGGCACGCGGCCCGGGCAGCGAGGCGGTGCGTGGCACGCTGGAGCAGCACGCGATCTACCACCTGCTGGTGCAGGCCACCCCGAAGCTGCGGCAGCGGCTGTGCGCGGCAGGGACCTGCGATGCCAACGGCGTGCCGGTGGAGCTGCCTGCACCGGAACAGTTCCGGCGCGGGGACTGAGCGCCGGCGGGCGGCCGCGTGCGACCGCCGCGCGGATGCGGAGGCGAGGCCCGCCAGGGCCTCGCGTCCCGGTTCAGAACGGCTTGGCCAGCACCAGCCAGACGACTACCAGGAACACCAGCACCGGCAGCTCGTTGAACACGCGCAGCCCGCGCGGGGACGCCAGGGGCCTGCCGGCGGCGGCGTTCTTCAGCCAGCGGCCGGTGACCACGTAATAGGCCAGCAGCAGCGCCACCAGGGCGAGCTTGGCGTGGATCCACCCCGCTCCGCGGCCCATGCCGTAGTAAAGCCACATCACCAGCCCCAGCGCCGCGGCCAGACCGAACATGTTGTGGCCGAACCGGTACAGGCGGCGTCCCATCAGCACCAGGCGCTCGCGCACCGCAGGCTGGTCGCCGGCCTCGGCGATGTTGACCAGGATCCGCGGCAGGTAGAAGACCGCGGCCATCCAGGCCACCACGAACAGGATGTGGAAGGATTTCACCCAGAGGTACATGTACGGGGCCTGCGGTTGCCGGGGACGCGGGATTGTCGGCCATCACGGGCGTGGCGTCGAACGCGCGGGCCTTCGGAGAACGACGTGCCCGGAGTGCGGCAACCCGCGACAGCCTAGACTCCCCCGGCAGGCCGATCCCGTGCGTTCGCGCCCGCAGCCCCCGCCGGGACCCGGCGGCTTCCACCGGCGCGCTTCCACACGCGCCCGACCACGCCTCTTCCGAATCGCACCCGATGACCAAGACCTACGACCGCACCTATTTCGACCGCTGGTACCGGCAACAGAACATCCAGGACCCGCGCCGGCTCGAGCGCAAGGTGGCGCTGGCGGTGGCCGCCGCCGAGTACTACCTCGAGCGCCCGGTGCGCACGGTGCTGGACATCGGCTGCGGTGAAGGCGCCTGGCGCAAGCCGCTGCTCACGCTGCGGCCGAAGGCCAGCTACCTGGGCTTCGATTCCAGCGAGTACGCGGTGGCCCGCCACGGCGCGCGGCGCAACCTGCACCTGGCGCGCTTCGGCGATTTCCAATGGCTGCGCCCGTGCGCACCGGTCGACCTGCTGGTGTGCTCGGACGTGATCCACTACCTGCCCACGCGCGAGCTCGGCCGCGGCCTGCCCGGGCTGGCCGAACTGTGCGGCGGCGTGGCCTTCCTGGAGGCGTTCGCCGCCGAGGACGAGTTCGAGGGCGACACCGACGGCTTCCAGCCACGCAAGGCCAGCTGGTACCGCCGCAGGTTCCAGGACGTCGGGCTGACGCCCGTCGGCTCGTACTGCTGGCTGGGCCCGCGCATGGCGGCCACCGCGGCGGCACTGGAGCGCGGCTGAGCCGGTCGGCGCGGCGCTCAGCCGGCGCGGCACCGGGCCCAGGCCTCGATCACCGCCTCGATCGCCGCCAGCCCGTCGGTCAGCGCGGCCGGGCCCGGCTGCAGGATCAGCGGCGAGCGGATCTCGTGCAGCTGGCCGTCGCGCACCGCCGGGATCGCATCCCAGCCCGGCCGCGCGGCGACCTTCTCCGGACGGAACTTCTTGCCACACCACGAGCCGAGGATGATGTCCGGCGCGCGCGGGACCACCAGCGCCGGTTCGGCGAGGATCCGGTCGCGCGCCAGCGGGCGGGTGGACAGCTCCGGGAACACGTCATCGCCGCCGGCGATGCGCACCAGTTCGGCGACCCACTGGATGCCGGTGATCAGCGGCTCGTCCCATTCCTCGAAATACACCCGCGGCCGCACGCCCCGGCGCCCGGCGCGCGCGTGCGCAGCCTCCAGCCCGCGCTGCAGCTCGCCGGCC
Organism: Pseudoxanthomonas sp.; assembly: GCA_052039535.1. GTDB lineage: Bacteria > Pseudomonadota > Gammaproteobacteria > Xanthomonadales > Xanthomonadaceae > Pseudoxanthomonas. Next base: position 2,578 of record JBQGEI010000017.1, on the reverse strand, counting down.
CAGGCGTCGGCCTTCACCGCGGCGCCCACCAGCGCGCCCAGCCGGCGGATGTAGTCGACGATGCCGTCCACGCTGCGGTGGTTGGCGATCCACACCTCCACGCCGCGGCGCACCAGTTCGGCGGCGATGTCGGCCTGGATGTCGGAAAAGCCGATCGCCAGGTCGGGCCTGAGCGCCAGGATCGCCTCGACCTTGGCACTGGTGAACGCGCTGACCTTGGGCTTCTCCCGCCGCGCCCGGGGCGGGCGCACGGTGAAGCCGCTGATCCCGACGATGCGGTCCTGCTCGCCCAGCGCGTAGAGCGTCTCGGTCGGTTCCTCGGTCAGGCAGACGATGCGGCGCGGCCCCATCAGCCCACCGCCTTGCGGACGTAGCCCGCCCGCTCGGCTCGCCCGACGCCGCAGGCGCGATGGGCGGCGTGGCTGGCGGCATTGTCCGGCCGCGCATCGCAGGCCAGCCCGCGGGAGCCCGGATCCCGGTTCCAGGTGTCGAGCGCGCCCGGCCGCATCCGGCCCACGCCGCGCCCGCGCCAGTCCGGCACCACGTATCCGCCGTCGAGAAAACCGGCCGGCGAGCCCGGGGCGCCGTTGACGTGTGCGTGTCGCAACGAAGCCCCGGCCAGGCCCACCAACCCGCCCCTGGCTGCGGCCGCGAACACGCCGCCGTGGGCCGCGTGCGACAGGCCGGAGGCCCCGCCGGCCAGCAGCTGCGGATCGGCGTCCGGCCACGGTGCGGCACGCAGGGCCGCCCACGCGGGCAGGTCGGACGCGCGCGTTGGCCGCACGCGCACGGGGTTCACGGCTGCAGCATCCGCTTGGACCAGGTGCCGTCGTCGGCGCGCTCGTAACTCCAGCGCTCGTGCAGTCGGAAGCCGGCGCCATACCAGAACTCGAACGCGCGCGGCACCACCCGGAAGCCGCTCCAGCCTGGCGGACGCGGCACCGGGCCGTTGGCGAAACGGGCCTCGGCCTGGGCCACGGCCGCGTCGAAGTCCGCGCGCGCGGCCAGGGTCTGCGACTGCCGCGATGCCCACGCCCCGATCTGGCTCAGGCGCGGACGGCTGGCGAAGTACGCGTCGGCCTCGGCATCGTCGACCACGCCGACCTCGCCCTCGATGCGCACCTGCACCCCGGCCTCGCGCAGGTGGCGCCACAGGAACAGCAGCGCCGCCTGCGGGTTGGAGCGGATCTGGCGGCCCTTGGCGCTGTCCAGGTGGGTGTAGAACACGAAGCCGCGCGCGTCGTGGGCCTTGAGCAGCACCGTGCGCGCATGCGGCCTGCCCCGGGCGTCGGCGGTGGCCACGGTCATGGCGTTGGGATCGGCCATGCCGCTGGCGCGGGCCTCCTCCAGCAGCCGGGCGAAGGTGTCCAGCGCCTCGGCGTACAGCGGATCGGTCATGACGGCTCCATGCGCGGCAGGGGCCGGTATTGTGGCGCCATGGACACCGGGACGCACGACGCGGGCTTTCCGCAGGCGCTGGTCGACGCTGCGCTCGAGGGCGTCGGGCGGTCGGCCGGCATGCAGGTGCTGGGCATCAGCGGGCTGCAGGGCAGCGGCAAGTCCACCCTGGCCGCGCAGGTGGTCCGGGACGCGGCCCAGGCCGGGCTGTCGGCCGCCTGCCTGTCGCTGGACGATGTCTACCTGACCCGCGGTCAGCGCCTGCGCCTGGCCGCCACGGTGCATCCGCTGCTGGCCACGCGCGGGCCGCCGGGCACCCACGACCTGCCACTGGCGCTGGCCACGATCGACGCCCTGCGCGCCGGCGCCACCCCGCTGCTGCCGCGCTTCGACAAGCTGGCTGACGACCGCCTTCGGCCGCAGCACTGGCCGCGGCCGCGGCGCGCGCTGGACCTGCTGGTGCTCGAAGGCTGGTGCCTGGGCGTGCCGGCCGAGGAGGCCGGCGCCCTGGCCACCCCGCTCAATGCGCTGGAGGCCGGGGAAGACCCCGACGGCACCTGGCGCCGCTTCTGCAACGCCGCGCTGGCGCGCCACTACCCGGCCCTGTGGTCGCGCCTGGACCGGCTCTGGTTCCTGCAGCCGCCGCAGTTCGAGGCGGTGTACGCGTGGCGCTGGCAGCAGGAGCAGGCGCTCGAGGCCGCCCGCCCGGGGCGCGCCGGCATGGATCGCGCGGCGCTGGCACGCTTCATCCAGCACTACGAGCGGATCAGCCGGCAGGCCCTGCGCACGCTGCCGGCGCGGGCAGATCGCGTAGTCCGGCTGGACGCCCGGCGCCGGCCACTGCCACCGGAGCGTTGCCGGGCGTAGATTGGGGGCGCGCCAGCGCCGCGCAATTGAGATTCGTCTGATGGCCGCCAGCAGGTCATGCAAGGCACAGTCCGTTGCCATGGGGAAACGGAACGGTGGTCGCACGGAACCGGACAAGGCAGTCCGGCACCGCGTCGCCGACGGGCCCTGCCTCGCCGTTTCCCCCCTGTCCTGGCCGCCATCCGCCGGATTTCCCCGCTCCCCCGGGGCCCCGCGTGCGGCCCGTCCGGGCCTTAGGGCCCGGACACCTATTCCCGGCAGCGTCCCGCGCGCCCCGATCGCCCGGCGGCGTACATTGCCCGCGCGCGCCGCC
>JBQGEI010000016.1:0-2447 GCA_052039535.1 Pseudoxanthomonas sp. | reverse complement strand
CTTGCCGGCGGCAACGCGCTGCAGATCGCCGAGGTGGCGGACAGGGCGGGCATCAACGACCTGCGCAAGTCGGCACTGAAGAAGGTGCGCGACGGCCTGACCAGCCTGGCCGAGATCAACCGCGTCACCAAGGACTGACCGCGTCGCGCCCGGGAAGGGGGCGTCCGCGGTCCGGTGTCCCCCGGCAGGGCGTGCGACTCGCCCAGCACCACCAGCTTCGGATGCGCGCGCACCTCCTGGTCCAGCCACTCGCGCACCGCGGCCAGCCACGCAAGCCATGTTTTCCTCAAACCGTCCGGGTCGTGTTCCGGCGTCCGGCTGTGCAGGCGACCGGGTGCCCGGCGTGGTATGGGCAAATTCCTACGGAACGCAGCGGATTCCCCCGCTTTCATCGCGGCCGGATGCCGGGCCATGCTCGGCCCATGGACATGCGCGTTTCCACACTTCATCCGACGATGCGTGGCCGCCCGGGCGGGCGCCACTGCGGGGCTGCCCAGGGGCACGGGCAGGTCTTCCAGGTCAGCGTGGTCACGCGCAACCGGATGGCGTGCTTCGCCGACTTCCACGTGGCCTGGACCGCGGTGCGCGCGTTCCTTGATCCGGCGGCCCTCGGCGACAGCCGCCTGCTTGCCTGGGTATTGCTTCCGGACCGGGTGGCCTGGCTGCTGGAGGGCGGCCGGCAGATGCCGATGGAAAAGGCCGTCAGCCGCATGAAATCGCTCAGCGCGGTGCAGGTCAACCGGACCCTGTTCCGGGCCGGGCCCTTGTGGGAGGCGGGCTTCAGCGCGAGCGCGCTTTCCGCGGGGGACGACCCGCGCCAGGCGGCCCGTCGCCTCATCGTCCAGCCGCTGCAGGCCGGACTGGCCGATGAGGTCATGGACTATCCGTTCTGGGACTGCGTCTGGCTCTGAGCCTGCCCGCGCCGGGCATGCGGGCGTCCGCAAACCGGGGTCGGCATCGGCGGGGCCGCGGCTGGCCAGGCCAGCGGTCCCGCACGCGCGGATAGCGGCTGCGGCACCCGCGTTGCCCTGCCGCCTGGCCGCACCGGTGGACCTGGCGGCCCGTCACCCAGGCCAGCCGGCGCCGATCGCCCCCGTCCGGGCTCCCGGCCCGCGCGCCGGTGGCGTCCAAGGCCGCGGGGCCGCGCGCAGCGGTCCTGCGTGTGCGGGGCTGGCCGGGCGTCGCGCGAACCGTCATGCTTGGCGACTTTGACGCCGCCGGCCACCGACGATGTTCAGCATTCCGATACGCGTGTACTGGGAAGATACCGACGCCGGCGGCGTGGTCTACCACGCGCGCTACGTGGCCTTCCTGGAACGCGCGCGCAGCGATGCGCTGCGGGCGATGGGGCGGGGCCAGCAGGCCTTGAAGGAGGCCGGGCTGGTGTTCGCGGTCCACTCGATGCGCATGGACTTCCTGCGGCCGGCCCGGTTGGACGACCTGCTCGAGGTGACCGCCGAGGTGGCGCACCTGGGCCGGGCCAGCGTGGTGTTTGCCCAGCGCGTCGTACGCGAAGGGCAGACGCTGCTGCAGGCCGAGGTGAAAGTGGCATCCCTGCGGGCGGCCGATTTCCGGCCCTGCCCGATGGATGCCGTTTTGTTGGAGGAACTCCAGGCGATGCAGGCCGGTCCCAGGACCTGAGCCCGCCGCCGCAAACGGGAGCCCGGTGCTCCCGCCCATGTACCAGAGAAGCCATTGAGGAACGAAGGATGATCGGATCGAGCCTGGCCCTGCTGGCCGCCGTGGTCGAGGCCCTGCCCCCGGATGCGGCGGCGACGGCCACGGAGGCGGCAGCGGCCGTCACCCACGGCGGCATCAACTACCTGGACCTGATGCTGCGCGCCAGCCTGCCGGTCAAGCTCATCGTGCTGCTGCTGCTGGCGGGCTCGCTGATCAGCTGGGTGATCATTTTCCGCAAGCTCGGCAGCTTCAAGCGTGCCGACCAGGAAGCGGACGAGTTCGAGAACCGGTTCTGGTCCGGTGCCGACCTGGGCAAGCTGTACGCCGCGGCCACCGACCGCAACCGCGTGGTCGGCGGGCTGGAGGCGATCTTCGAGGCGGGCTTCCGCGAGTTCACCCGCCTGCGCGACAAGCGCCGCCATGACGGCCGCGCCCAGCTCGAGGGTGCGCAGCGCGCGATGCGCGTGGCCTACACCCGTGAGGTCGGCCTGCTCGAGCGCAACCTGGAGCTGCTGGCCAACATCGGTTCGACCGCGCCGTACGTCGGCCTGGTCGGCACCGTGTTCGGCATCATGGTGACCATGCACGACATGGTGAACCAGGGCCAGCAGGTCGGCATCGCCGCCGTCGCCCCGGGCATCTCCGAGGCGCTGTTCGCTACCGCGATCGGCCTGTTCGTCGCGATCCCGGCCGTGTGGGCCTACAACCGCTTCACCAGCCGCGTCGAGCGCCTGTCGCAGCGTTACGAAAGCTTCGCCGACGAGTTC
>JBQGEI010000015.1:0-4306 GCA_052039535.1 Pseudoxanthomonas sp. | reverse complement strand
ATCGTGTTGACCACGTCGTCGATGTGGGTCTGCAGGTCCACCTCGGTGCTGTTCAGATGTTCGCGCTCGCCCAGGCCGGTGAGGGTGACGCGGTAGACGCTGTGGCCGTCCTCGGCGAGGAACTTGCCGGCGCGCTTCCACTCCCAGGCACCGGCGGTGGCGCCATGCACGACGACGAAGGTTTCGCGCCCGGCCGCCTGCAGTGGCGCGGCCAGGCCGGCCAGCACGGCGGCCGCGCCCAGCAGGGCCGCGGCGCGGCGGAAAAATGTGCCTGAAAGCATGCTGCCGTACTCCCCGTTGGATATGACGGCAGGAGAGTGCCATGCCGCGGGTGGGCGCGGACGGCAACGGCGGCGTGCGATCCGGGATCTGCATGCCGTGATGCCAAACCCGTATGGCACGGTGCGCCAGGACGACTCACGTGCTCCATGCGCATGCTTCGCGGCGCCGTCATGCTCCCCAACGGCTTCTGACCGCTCCGGCGTCCAGAACCGCCAATACACGCGCCCGTGCCGCCCCGGCCGATAGCGTGCGCGCCATGACCCATACCGCACTCAGGCCCCGTGTTCCGCGAGCCGGTGGCGACCTCGCCACCCGTTTCCTGTCCTTCATCGACGACCCGTCCTTCCCCTGCGTCGGCTCCAAGGCAGCGCTGGCGCGAAAAGCGATCCAAACCTGCGAGTTCGGCCGGCTGGGCGGCCGCGACAACGACGCGCCGCTTCTGGATGCCTTGACCGCATTCGCCAGGCGGATCGAGGCGGTGCCGGAGGAGGACACCACGGTGCATTCTTTCGCCGCCCTGTTCGACGGCCCGGACGATACCGACGAGCAGCGCTTCGAGGCCATGCTCTGGTCACAGCTGCAGCGGCTGCACGACCTGGACGCACGGCGCGGAACGTCCTGGGCGGCCGATGTCAGCCGCGACCCGGACGATCCGCGCTTCAGCCTGAGCCTCGGCGGGCATCCGTTCTTCGTGATCGGGCTGCACGCCGGCGCCTCGCGCCTGGCACGCCGCTTCGAGGTTCCGGTGCTGGTGTTCAACTCCCATCGCCAGTTCGACCGGCTGCGCGCCGACGGGCGCTACGCCAAGATGCAGGCCGCCACCCGCCAGCGGGACACCGCCCTGCAGGGCAGCATCAATCCCAACCTGGCGGACTTCGGCACGGCCGCCGAGACGCGCCAGTACAGCGGGCGCAGGGTCGAGGCCGGATGGACCTGTCCCTTCCACGTGCGGAGGCCGCGATGACCCGGGGCGAGACCGTGCGGATCGCGCCGTGCTCCGGGCATGCGGTCGAGCTGGAGGCGGGCGACGAGCTGGTGGTGATCGACCCGATGGGCCAGCAGGTCAGCGACCTCACAGCCTTCTGCCGCGACGACATGGATGAGTACCTGTCGTCGGGCCGCTCGATCGACTACGCCTCCAAGCTGTGGCTCACGACCGGCGACGTGCTGTATTCCAACCGCAGCCGGGTGATGTTCACCATCCTGGAGGACACCTGCGGCCGCCACGATTTCACCCTCACCCCATGCTCGAAGGAGATGTTCGAGAAGCTGTACGGGGAGGAGGAGGGCCGCCCGGGATGCGAGGGCAACCTGGCGCGGGCGCTGGCGCCGTGGGGCATCGGCCGCGACCGGGTGCCGGTGGCGTTCAACATCTTCATGCATGTGGCGGTGGAGGCCGACGGCAGGATCGCGGTGCTGCCTCCGCTCAGCAGGCCGGGCGACCACATCCGCCTGCGCGCGGAGGTGCCGATGGTGGTGGCCATGACCGCGTGCTCGGCCGGCCAGTCCAACAACTTCAGCTACAAGCCGATCGACTTCCGGGTGGAACGCGCCCACCCGCAGGGCGACGCTGCGCGGGCCTGATGCAGCGGATGCACCTACCGGCCCGGGCCGGGCCAGAATGGGAGCATCGGGCAGGTGCCCACCACGGGAAGGCGATCATGGGCCTCAAGGTGCAATGCCGCTGCGGGCAGGTCGGCGGGGATCTGGATGCTTCGGCCATCCACTCGCGCGTGAGCTGCTATTGCCGGGACTGTCGCGGCTGGGCGCAGTGGCTGGGCGCGACCGGGCTGCTGGACGCGCGCGGCGGCACCGACGTGGTCGTCATTACCCCCGCACTGCTGCGGCTCGAACGGGGCCAGCACCACCTGGCCTGCGCCACCTTCAGCGGCAAGGTGTTGCGCTGGTACGCCAGCTGCTGCAAAACCCCGCTGGCCAATACCGGCGCCAGGGCCACCCCGGTGTTCGCAACGCTCAACGCCGGCATGCTGGAGCCGTCCGCACTGGCGAAGGTTGCCGGGCCGCCTGCGCACGCCGTGGCCCATCACCGCTCGGCCACCGCCCCGGTGCGGGCGACGCCACTGGCCCTGGCCGCCGCCGTGGCGAAGACCGCGACCGGCCTGCTGGGCGCCAGGTTGCGCGGCCAGCGGGATTCGCCCTTCTTCGACCGCGCCAGTGGCCAGCCGCTGCGTGCGCCGCAACCGATCCGCCGACCCAGCCCGGAGACCGCGCAATGAGCCGTATCCGTGATATCCCTGTTCGGACCCCCTGCCTGCGCCGGCCAGTTGCGCTGGTGCTTCTGGCGGTGCTGGCCGTGGCCGGCTGCCAGGATCCGGGCGCTTCCCGCGGCGCCGCCGATACCGAGGTGCTGACCCGACCGGACACCATGCCCGACGCTGCCCCCGCGGGACTGGAGGCCATGTCGCTGGCGGAACTGGAAGCGGTCTCCCTTCCCGGCGAGCTGGCCTGCGCCTTCACCGAGGGCGGCCAGACCTTGCTGCTGGCACGGGGAGACGTGGCCAGCACCGAACCGGCGCGGGGCGTGGTGCGCCTGGCCGGGCGCCTGCAGACGCTGTCCGCCGCCGGCGGCTTCGACGCCATGCTTCATGGCACACGCTTCGAGGGTGACGGCCTGGGGGTCGAAGTCGTGCCCACCGGACCGGCTGTCGGTCGCGGTGAATCGCCGCCGGTCCCGGCCGAGCTCGTCGTGCATCTGGCGGCCGGCACCGCGAGCCAGGCGGTGGCCGGCCACTGGCAATGCGGCCCCTGACGCCGCGGCTGCCTGTGCGGCCGCGGCTGCAACCGGCCGACCTGGGCCTGCAACTGGCCGATCACGACGAGCGTGCGCTGTTCGGCTGGTTCCTCGCCTGCTTCCTTGCCGGCAAACGGATCCGCCAGGGCGTGGCCTTGCGGACCTGGGCGGTGATCTACCGCGACCACGGCTGCCGCACCGCGGCGCAACTGGGCGTCCGCAGCCACGGGCAGCTGGTGCGGTGGCTGGGCGAGGGCGGCTACCGCCGCTACGACCAGTCCACCGCCACGCTGTTGCGCCAGTTCTGCGACACCCTGCAGCAGCAGTATGGTGGCGGCATCCTCGGCGTGCGGGCGGCCAGCAGCGACCGCGCCGGGTTCGAGCGGCGGCTGCTGGCCTTCGGCGGGGTCGGCCCGGTGACCCTGCGCATCTTCATGGAGGCGGCCGCCCCGGTGCTGTTTGGCCAGGCGCCGGGGTGATTCAGCGCCGGGTATAGGTCGCGTTGCCCAGGCCGGTGCCGATGGTCAGGATCGCCCAACGCCGCGCGTCGGCCATGCGGTCCAGTTCGCTGAGGCCCTGGACCACTGCGTCGTTGTGCATCACCACCGCCGGCACGTGGCCGGCCACCGGGTCCAGGTGCACGGCCAGCGCTTGCGGCAGGTTGAACGGGCGCTCCCAGTTGCCGGGGAGGTTCTGCGCACCGGCCGACAGGGTGCCGTCCGCTTCGACCGTGCCAGGGCAGGCGATACCCACGAACGGCGCCAGCTTCAGGCCCAGGGTGCGGGCGAACGCCGACAGTGCATTGAGCATGGCCGCCATGCGCTGCACCGCCTGCTCGCGGTTCGGCCCGTCATCGGCATGCCGCCACACCAGGCTTTCGACCACCCGGCCACGGCCGCCGCTGGCATCGCGGCCGAGGCGGTGCTCGACGATGCCGCACCGCAGCTTGGTGCCGCCGACGTCCACCGCCAGGAAAGCGTCGTATCGCCGTGCGGCCGCCGGCAGCAGCGGCGACCAGCCCAGCAGGCCGCCTTCGTCCGGGTCGTGCCGCAGCGGCAGCAGGTCCACACCGGTGTCGGCCAGTTCGAGCAGGCACATCGCACGGCGCATCGCCAGCGCACCGGCCTCGTGTTCCGGGAACCCGCCGCCGATGACGATCCTTTGCACGCCGGCCCAGTCCGCCTGTGCGAGGAACATCTGCACCACGTAGCAGAGCTGGCGGGCGTACTCCTCCACCGCCAGGTGCAGGGCGTGGGCCGCGTCCGGGTTCCC
>JBQGEI010000014.1:0-31642 GCA_052039535.1 Pseudoxanthomonas sp. | reverse complement strand
GCGTGCCGGTCCAGGCGCGCGCGAACGCCTCGCACGCGGTCCCAGGCTTCCACCGCGACGATCCGCTCGCCGGCTTCGACGCCATAGGCGCCGATGTTCTGGATCGGCGCGGCGCCGACGCTTCCGGGGATCAGCGCGAGGTTTTCCAGCCCGGAAAGCCCGAGGCGCACCGTTTCCATGACCAGCGCGTGCCAGGACGCACCGGCCTCGGCGCGCACCCGCACCCGGGGGGCATCGCCTTCCAGCACGTCGATCCGCTCGCTGCCGATCACCAGCACCACGCCGGGGGCGTCGCCGACGAACAGCAGGTTGCTGCCACCGCCCAGAGGCAACAGTGGCAGCCCCTGGATGGCGTCCAGGCCCAGTGCCTCGTCCAGGTGCGCGGCATCGTCGACCTGCAGCAGCCAGGGCGCGCGCGCCGGTACGCGGAAGGTGTTGCGCGCGCCCAGGTCCGCATCGCGGTGCAGGCGGTAGGGAATGCTCATGCGGCGACGGTCATGCGTCGGCGGTGCCGCGGCTGGGCGCTTCCTTGCGCCGGCGCATCGCATCGACGCATTCGGCGACCAGTTCGGGGCCGCGATAGACCAGCCCGGTATAGCACTGCACCAGGGTGGCGCCGGCGGCCATCTTGGCGACCGCGTCGGCGCCGGAGAGGATGCCGCCGACCCCGACCAGCGGGATCGATTCCGGCAGGCGCGCGCGCAGGCGTCGCAGCACGAAGGTGGACTGCCCCATCAGCGGGGCGCCGGACAGGCCGCCGGCTTCGGCGGCATGGGTCATGCCCTGCACGGTGGCCCGGTCGACGGTGGTGTTGGTGGCGATCACGCCGTCCACCGACAGGTCGCCCAGCACCCGCGCGGCGGCGTCGATGTCGCTGTCGTTGAGATCCGGCGCCACCTTCACCAGCAGCGGGACGCGCTTGCCGTGCTGGCTGCCAAGCCGCTCCTGGGCCTCGCGCAGCGTGCCCACCAGCCGCCGCAGCGCCTGTTCCTCCTGCAGCTCGCGCAGGCCGGCGGTATTGGGCGAGGAGATGTTGACGGTGACGTAGTCGGCCAGCGGGTACACGCGCTCCAGGCAATGCAGGTAGTCGCCGGCCGCATCCTCGTTGGGCGTGTCCTTGTTCTTGCCGATGTTGATGCCCAGCAGGCCGCCCTGGCGCCGCGCACGCCCGACGTTGCGCACCAGCACGTCCACGCCTTCGTTGTTGAAGCCCAGCCGGTTGATCACCGCCTGGGCGGCGGGCAGCCGGAACATGCGCGGCTTCGGGTTGCCCGCCTGCGGCCGCGGCGTCACCGTGCCGACCTCGACGAAACCGAAGCCCAGGGCCAGCAGCGCGTCGATATGCGCGCCGTTCTTGTCCAGGCCGGCGGCCAGCCCGACCGGGTTGGGGAAGGTCAGCCCGAGGGCCCGGGTGGGCAGTGGGGCGCAGCGGCCGGCCACCAGCGGGGTCGTGCCGCTGGCATGGGCCAGCTCGAGGGCCTTGAGGCCCAGCCCGTGGGCGCGCTCGGCATCGAGGCCGAACAGGAAGGGACGGGCGAGGGAATACATCGACATCAGGCCAGTGCCGCCAGTCCGGCGATGCCCCCGAGCACCAGGAAGATGAAGAGCAGGCCGGCCACCCACAGCGCCACGGCCACCCAGCCCAGCACCAGTCCGGCCACGGCCAGGCCGTCGCCTTCCAGGCGGCCGCCGGAGCGCCGGATCTCGCTGCGGGCCATGTGGCCGGTGATGATGGCCACCAGCGTGCCCAGGAGCGGAAGCAGGCTCCAGCCGAGCACGCCGGAAACGAGGCTGGTGATGGCCAGGGAGCTGGTCGTGCGGATCTGGTTCATTTGGGATTCCCGGGAAACGACGGATTGCCCGCGCGCGCGTGCGGGGTGGGATTATTCCAGAAACCCGACGCCCCGCCTGTGCATCAGGGCATGGTTCCCTGGCGCAGCGCATGGGCCCAGTCCGCCCGCCCCAGCGACGCGGCCCGCCGTGCCGCGGACTCGTGGTCGTAGTCCACCGCCAGCAGGCTCGCCTCCCAGCGGCCGCCATGGCGTTCCAGCAGCGCATAGCGCGCGTGCGCGCTGCCGGTGCCGACCCGGTGCGGCACCGGCCAGGCGGTGTCGAACGCCGGCAGGCCTGCGCTTCCGGGATTGCAGGCGAGCACCCCGCTTTCCAGGCGCAGCTGGCGCGGCAGATGGGTGTGGCCGCACAGGACCAGCGAGGCGCCGCGGGCCTGCGGGTGGTCCAGCCGGGCGCTGACGGCGGCGGCCTCCGCGGGTACCAGGCCGGGCGGGACCAGGTCTTCGAGGAGGTAGTCCAGGTCGCTGCCGGGGGTGCCATGGCACAGCAGCACGTCGTCCAGCCGCAGGCGCGGCGGCAGGGCGCGGATCCAGTCCAGCTGTACGGCGGTCAGCGCCTGGCGCGCGTGGGCGTCGGAGGGCGCCAGGCCGGCCGGGTCGCCCAGGAGCTGGCGCTCGTGGTTGCCGGCGATCGTGGGCAGGCCCAGCGGGACCAGCAGCTCGAGCGTCTCGCGCGGCCACAGCGGGCCGGAGACGATATCGCCGAGATTCACGGTGAGGTCGCAGCCGCGGTGGGCGAGGTCCGCCAGTACCGCCTCCAGCGCGGGCAGGTTGCCGTGGATGTCGGAAATCGCGGCGATACGCATGTCAGTCCGGAAGGCCAACGAAGATGCGTGTGTCGTAATCGAAATCCACCCGGCCGTCCACCGCGGTGGACGCGAACAGCGCCTCCAGCGCCGCCATCATCGGCGCGTGTCGCGGATGTCCAGGACGCGGCGCGTAGGAGGAGGAGAGCAGGCGCCCGCGCAGGGCTGCGAGGTCCAGCCGCTGCGAGTGCGGGAAGCGGGCCAGGCCGCGCAGGCCCCGGCCGAACCATCGACGCATGTGGTCGTCGTCGCCGTAGCGCTCGGACACGCTGCTGTAGTCGGGGCCGTACTCCAGCAGCAGGCGCTCGTAGCCTTCGAGGAACGGGGTTCCGGCGAGCCGGCGCGAATTCCAGTACACCGCGACCTGCCCGCCGGGCCGCAGGATGCGTCGCCACTCCGGCCTGACCGCCTGCTGGTCGAACCAATGGAAGGCCTGCGCCGCCGAGACCAGGCCGATGCTGGCGTCCGGCAGGGTGGTGGCTTCGGCGCGGCCGTCGACCGCGCGGAAGCCCGGGTGGCCGCCAAGCCAGTCCACCGCCGCCTGGCGCATGGCCGCGTTGGGTTCCACCGCCACCACCGCATGGCCCGCGTCGAGGAACAGTTTGGAGGAAATGCCGGTGCCGGCGCCGATGTCGGCCACGGGCCAGTCGGCGCACACGCCGTGTTCCTCGCGCAGCCATCGCAGCAGCGCGGACGGATAGTCGGGGCGGTAGCGGACGTAGTCGGCGACGCGGTCGCTGAAGCGGGCGGTGGGGGCGAGGTCTTCCGTCACTGGAACCTCCATGCCGGATGCATCCGGCCACACGCGCCGCCCGCGGGCGGTGGCGCCTGCCGGCATCCGGCAGGCCACGCGATGCCCCGGCGGCGGGCGGCCGCCGCCGGGCAGGTACCGCTTACAGGTCGAACTTGATGCCCTGGGCCAGCGGCAGCGAATCGGAGTAGTTGATGGTATTGGTCTGGCGACGCATGTAGACCTTCCACGCATCCGAGCCGGACTCGCGGCCGCCGCCGGTGTCCTTCTCGCCGCCGAAGGCGCCGCCGATCTCCGCGCCCGAGGTGCCGATGTTGACGTTGGCGATGCCGCAGTCGCTGCCGGCCGCCGACAGGAACTTCTCCGCGGCCTTCAGGTTCTGGGTGAAGATCGCCGAGGAGAGGCCCTGCGGCACGCCGTTCTGCATCTCGATGGCCTCGTCCAGGGTGCTGTACTTCATCACGTACAGGATCGGGGCGAAGGTCTCGTGCTGCACCACCTCGTCGCTGTTCTGCAGGCCGGTGATGATGGTCGGCAGGACGAAGTGGCCGGGGCGGTCCAGCTTCTGGCCGCCGGTCACCACCGTGCCGCCGGCGGCCTTGGCCTTCTCCACCGAGGCCAGGAACTGCTGCACGGCCTCGGCGCTGTTGAGCGGGCCCATCAGGTTGGCCGTGTCCAGCGGGTCGCCGATCTTGCCCTCGACCTGCCTGTACGCCTTGACCAGGGTCTCCAGCACGGTGTCGTAGATGGATTCGTGCACGATCAGGCGGCGGGTGGTGGTGCAGCGCTGTCCGGCGGTGCCGACCGCGCCGAACACGATGCCCGGGACCGCCAGCTTCAGGTCCGCGGTCTCGTCCAGGATGATGGCGTTGTTGCCGCCCAGCTCCAGCAGGCAGCGGCCCAGGCGCGCGGCGACCTTCTGGTTGACGATGCGGCCGACCTGGGTCGAGCCGGTGAAGCTGATCAGCGGCACACGGCGGTCCTCGACCAGCTTCTCCGACAGCGCGGTGCCGGCGTCGTTGACCAGGAAGAAGATGTCCGGGAAGCCGGCCTCGCGCAGCGCCTCGTTGCAGATCCTCATCGAGGCGATCGCGGTCAGCGGGGTCTTGTTCGACGGCTTCCAGATGCAGACGTCGCCGCAGATGGCCGCCAGGAACGAGTTCCACGCCCACACCGCCACCGGGAAGTTGAACGCGGAGATGATGCCGACCAGGCCCAGCGGCTGGTACTGCTCGTACATGCGGTGGCCCGGACGCTCCGAATGCATGGTGTAGCCGTAGAGCATGCGGCTCTGGCCCACCGCGAAGTCGGCGATGTCGATCATCTCCTGCACTTCGCCATCGCCCTCGGCCTTGGACTTGCCCATCTCCAGCGCGACCAGCGAGCCGAGCGCGTCCTTGTGCCTGCGCAGGGCCTCGCCGCACAGGCGGATGGCCTCGCCGCGGCGCGGCGCCGGGGTGGTGCGCCAGGTCTTGAAGACCTCCTGGGCACGGGCGATGACCGCCTCGTAGTCGGCGTCGGTGGTGGCCTGGACCTCGGCGATCACCTCGCCGGTGGTCGGGTTGGCCGGGCGCAGCACGCCCGCGCCGGTGGCGTCGGACCAGCGGCCCTGGCCGAGGTAGGTGCCGGAATTGGTGGCGCCAAGGCCCAGGGCCTGGAGCAGCGATGCGGACATGGGATCTCCTGGAGGGTGAGGACGTCGGCCGCCACCAAGGGCGGCCTCGCCAGATGCGTGGGCCGATTCTAACAATCGAAACCATCCCGCACCGGCGACGCCTGCGGCGCCGTCCGGATTGGCCGCGCACGGGCGCCATGCGACAATCGCCGCCCTTGGCCCCGTAGCTCAGCTGGATAGAGCGTCCCCCTCCTAAGGGGAAGGTCGCACGTTCGAATCGTGTCGGGGCTGCCATAAATCAGGGGTTTGCGGCGGTAATGCCAACGCGTCGCGTCGCAGGGGCTGCCGGCGACGGTCCCCCCACTCCTGTGTGCACGTGGCGATGCTGTGCCGGCATGACTGCGGCCATGCGCGCCGGGCGTTGCTGGCTGCCCCCGCGCCTTGCCCGGACCGGCCTGGCACTGGCGGTCACGCCGCTGCGGTTCGTCGCGTCGCGCCGGGCGCCCGCGGGGGCGGGTACGGCGTGCACCCCGCCAGCGTGCCGGGCGGTGATCGCGCCATGAGGTGCGCGCACGTGGGCGCGGAGGCCCGCTGACGACAGGAACCACGCGCAGCTATCGCACGCCGCTGGCGTGCCGCCGGCCATGCCATCGGAACCTCGCGACCGGGGCGCACCCCCCTCCACGCAGGCGGGCAGGGGTCGCGATCGCGCTAACTGTTTCTTTCGCAACGGAAAATTTCCGGCTGATGTGGCGTTGCAACACTTGACACGCCCCCTGCGCATCGTGTCCTCTTGACGCCCATGTCGAACCGCAACGCCACCGCCATCGTGCTTCCGCCTCCGCGGCAGCTGCGTGCGTGCGCGTCGGCCACCGGCATCACCGCGATTACCACCGACACCGGCATTACCCGCCCGGTGCGGCCCGTCGTGTTCGTGTAACCCGCGAAACCCACGGCCCCGCACCTGGATCAGGCGCGGGGAGACCCGCACCGGATACGCGCGCAGGGCCTCAAACCCGAGGTCTCCGATGTCGTTGCCCGCCGCAGTCGCAAGTCCCGATCCCGTTCCCGCCGCACGCCCGCACGCGCCCCGCACCGTGGTGCACAAGTTCGGCGGCACCTCCGTGGCCGATGCCGAGCGCTACCGCCACGTGGCGCGCCTGCTGCTGGCCCGCGACGAGCCGCTGCAGGTCACCGTGGTGTCGGCGATGAAGGGCGTGACCGATGCGCTGATCGGCCTGGCCCAGGCGGCCGCAGCCGCCAACGGCGGAAACGCGGCGTGGGAAGACCCCTGGCACGCGCTTCGCGCCCGCCACCGCAGCGCCGCGGTGGCCCTGCTCGGCGAACACGCCGGCCCGGCGGTGGAGTGGATCGACCAGCGTTTCGCCGAGCTGGCGCGGGTGCTGGAGGCGGTGGGCGTGCTGGGCAGCCTGCCCGAGGAAGTCCTGCAGCGGGTACAGGGGCTGGGCGAGGTCTATTCGGCGCAGCTGCTGGGCCTGCACCTGCAGGCGCTGGGTGAGGACTGCGCGGTGCTCGATGCGCGCCAGGTGCTGGTGGTCAGCCACGGCGAGCTGGGCGTGGACGTGGACTGGACCCGCAGCGCCGACGGGCTGGCGCGCTGGCGCGAGGCCAATCCGCAGTCGCGGATCGTCGCCACCGGCTTCGTGGCGCGCGATGCCAAGGGCGGCATCACCACCCTGGGACGCAACGGCAGCGACTACTCCGGCGCGATCTTCGCCGCGCTGTTCGACGCCGACGAACTGCACATCTGGACCGACGTCGACGGCGTGCTGTCGGCCGATCCGCGGGTGGTGCCGGAGGCCGTGCAGCTGGAGTCGCTGAGCTACGACGAGGCCTGCGAGCTGGCCTATTTCGGCGCCAAGGTGGTGCATCCGCAGACGATGTACCCGGCGATCGAACGTGGCTTGCCGATCATCATCCGCAACACCTTCCATCCTGAGCATCCGGGCACGCGCATCAGCGCCGGGCGCGACCCCAACCGCCCGGTGAAGGGCCTGACCCTCAGCCCCGACCTGTCGCTGGTCAACCTCGAAGGCACGGGCCTGATCGGCGTGCCCGGCACGGCCGAGCGCGTGTTCGCGGCGCTGCGCACCGCGCGGGTCTCGGTGGTGATGATCTCGCAGGGCTCCTCCGAGCATTCGATCTGCTGCGTGGTGCGGCAGGCCGATGCCGAGCGCGCGCAGGCCGCACTGCTGGGGGCGTTCGCGCATGAGCTGGCGGTGGGCCAGGTGCAGCGCGTGCAGCACGTGCCCGGAATCAGCGTGCTGGCGGCGGTGGGCGACGGCATGGCCGGCCAGCCCGGCGTGGCCGCGCGCCTGTTCGGCGCGCTGGGCCGGGCCCAGGTGAACATCCGCGCCATCGCGCAGGGCTCGTCCGAGCGCAACATCTCGGTGGCGATCGACAGCGAACAGGCCACCCGCGCATTGCGCGCGGCGCACGCCGGCTTCTGGCTGTCGCCGCAGACCTTCGCCGTGGGCGTGATCGGGCCTGGAAACGTCGGTGCCGCGTTGCTGGACCAGCTGCAGGCCGCACGCGGCCCGCTGCGCGAGCGTGCCCGGCTGGACCTGCGGCTGCGCGCGATCGCCTCGCGCAGCCGGCAACTGCTGGAGCCGCGCGGAATCGAGGACGGCTGGCGCGACGCGTTCGCCGCGGCCAGGTCGCCGCTGGACCTAGACGCGTTCACCGCGCACCTGCTCGATTCGCACCTGCCGCACATGGTGATCGTCGACTGCAGCGGCAGCCCCGAGGTCGCCGACCGCTACGCGCAGTGGCTGGCCGCCGGCATCCACGTTGTCACGCCGAACAAGCAGGCCGGCGCAGGCCCGCTGGAGCGCTGGCGCGCCATCCGCTCGGCCTGCCAGGCCAGCGGCGCGCGCTTCCGCTACGAGGCCACCGTCGGCGCCGGCCTGCCGGTGATCTCGACCCTGCGCGACCTGCTGGACACCGGCGACAGCGTCACCTCGATCGAAGGCATCTTCTCCGGCACCCTGGCCTGGCTGTTCAACCGCTACGACGGCAGCGTGCCGTTCTCGCAGCTGGTCGCCGAGGCGCGCGCGCTCGGTTACACCGAGCCGGACCCGCGCGACGACCTTTCCGGCACCGATGTCGCCCGCAAGCTGGTGATCCTGGCGCGCGAGGCCGGGCGCGAGCTGAGCCTGGAAGACGTGGACGTGGAGAGCCTGGTGCCGGCCTCGCTGCGCCAGGCCAGCGTGGAGGATTTCGTCGCGAAGTTGCAGGAGGTGGACGCGACGTTCGCCGACCGGCTGGCCCGGGCGCAGGCGTCCGGCAGCGTGCTGCGCTACGTGGCGCGGCTGGATGCGCAGGGCAGGGCATCGGTGGGTCTGGTGGAGATGCCGCGCGACCACGCCTTCGCCAACCTGCGGCTGACCGACAACATCGTCCAGTTCACCACCCGCCGTTACTGCCAGAATCCGCTGGTGGTGCAGGGCCCGGGCGCCGGCCCTGAGGTCACCGCCGCCGGCGTGTTCGCCGACCTGCTGCGGGTGGCCGCCGGACGCGGGGCGCGGCTGTGACGGGGGATCCGATGCAGCGGCAGGCCACGGCGTTCGCGCCGGCGTCGGCGGGCAACGCGGCGGTCGGCTTCGACATCCTCGGCTTCGCCCTGGCCGGTGCCGGCGACACCGTCACCGTGCGCCGGATCGCCGGGCCGGAGGTGCGCATCCGCCAGATCCGCGGCGCGGCAATCCCGTTGCCGACCGAGGCCTCGCGCAATACCGCGGGGGTCGCGTTGCAGGCGATGCGCGAGGCGTTGGCGCTGCCGTATGGCTTCGAGATCGAGATCGACAAGGGCATCGCCCTGGGCTCGGGGATGGGCGGCTCGGCCGCCTCCTGCGTCGGCGCGCTGGTGGCCGCCAACGCGCTGCTGGACCAGCCACTGACCCGCCATGCGCTGTACCGGTTCGCGCTGGAGGGCGAGGCCGTGGCCAGTGGGGGCCGCCACGGCGACAACCTCGGGCCGATGCTGCTGGGCGGGCTGGTGCTGTCCACCGCCGACCGCCTGGTGCGCATCCCCGTGCCCGGTCACTGGCACAGCCTGCTGGTGCATCCGGATGCGGTCCTGGAGACACGCCGCGCGCGGGAGGCGCTGGCCGGCAGCTACGCGTTGGCCGACTTCGTCCGGCAGAGCGCGAACCTGGCCCTGGTGCTGGCGGGCTGCCACGCCGGCGACGCGTCGCTGGTGCGAGCCGGCCTGCACGACGTGCTGGTGGAACCGCGCCGGGCCGGGCTCATTCCCGGTTTCGCCGCAGCCAAGGCGGCCGCGCTGGACGCCGGGGCCATGGGCGCGAGCATTTCCGGAGCCGGCCCGAGTGTCTTCGCCTGGTTCGAGGACCGTGCCGCGGCCGAGGCCGCGGCGCCTGGCGTGCAGGCTGCCTTCGCCGCGGCCGGCCTGGACAGCCAGGCCTGGGTGGCTCCGCTGGACAGCCCGGGCGCTTCGCTGCTGTAGAACCGGCGCCCGGCCGGTTGGCCGGACGCCACCCCCCGTCACCGCGCGGCCCCTGGCGGGCGCGCACGAGGCATGGATCCCGATGAACTTCATTTCCACCCGCAATGCCGCCCCTGCCGCAAGCCTCAGCCAGGCCATCGCCGCCGGCCTGGCACCCGATGGCGGGCTGTACGTGCCGCAGGCGCTGCCCGCGCCGCGGCCGCTGCAGCCTGGCGCCACGCTGGCCGACACCACCGCCGGCCTGCTGGCCCCGTTCTTCGTTGGCGATGCGCTGGAGGCCGGGCTGCCGGCCATCTGCGCGCAGGCGCTGGATTTCCCGGTGCCACTGGTCCCGCTTGCCACGCCGGGCGATCACGTGCTGGAGCTGTTCCATGGCCCGACCGCCGCGTTCAAGGACGTAGGCGCGCGCTTCCTGGCCGCCGCCCTGGCCCATGTCCGCCGCGACCAGCCGCAGCCGCTGACCATCCTGGTCGCCACCTCCGGCGATACCGGTGCGGCAGTCGCCGCGGCGTTCCACGGGCAGCCGGGCCTGCGGGTGGTGGTGCTGTATCCGGACGGGCGCGTGTCGCCGCGCCAGGCGCACCAGCTGGGCTGCTTCGGCGGCAACATCAGCGCGCTGCGCGTGGCGGGTTCCTTCGACGACTGCCAGGCCCTGGTCAAGCGGGCGCTCGGTGATGGCGAGCTGCAGGCGCAGGTGCCGTTGAGTTCGGCCAACAGCATCAGCCTGGGCCGGCTGCTGCCGCAGATGAGCTACTACGCGCATGCAGCGCTCGCCCACCGTGCCGCCACCGGGCGCGAACTCAACTTCGTGGTGCCCACCGGCAACCTCGGAAACGCGCTGGCCGGCATCCTGGCCCGCGCCCTGGGGGCGCCGCTGGGACGGATCGTGCTTGCGACCAATGCCAACCGGGTGCTGCCGGACTTCTTCACCGGCGGGAGTTACCACCCCGGGCCGAGCGTGGCCACGCTCGCCAATGCCATGGACGTGGGCGCGCCCAGCAACTTCGAGCGGCTGCTGTGGCTGTACGGAGGCGACCAGGACGCCCTGCGCCAGGGCTTCACCGCCATCGCGGTCGATGACGACACCATCCGCGCCACCATCCGTGCACGCAGCCGGCAGCATGGCGAAGTGTTCTGCCCGCACACTGCCACCGCGGTGCACGTGCTGCAGCAGCTGCGCGCCGGCGGCGTCCAGGGCGACTGGGCGGTGGCGGCCACCGCGCATCCGGCCAAGTTCGAGTCGGTGGTCGAGCCGCTGGTGGGGCATCCGGTCGAGGTGCCGCCGGCGCTGGCCGAACTGCTCGCGCGCCCGGCCCATGCCGGGCCGCTGCCGCCGGAGTACCAGGCCCTGCGCGCGCACCTGCTGGGTTGAGCCTGCGGCCGCCGGCCCGGGGGGCGCCGGCTAGAATGCGCGATTTCCACCAGGGCCCACCCATGCCGTACACCCCGATCGTCGCCACCCTCGGCTATGTGCTCTCGCCGGATCGCTCGCGCGTGCTGATGGTCCATCGCAACGCGCGCCCGGACGACCACCAGATCGGCAAGTACAACGGGCTGGGCGGCAAGATCGAGCGCGACGAGGACGTGGCGGCCTGCATGCGGCGCGAGATCCGCGAGGAGGCAGGCATCGAGTGCACCTCGATGCAGCTGCGCGGAACCATCAGCTGGCCGGGTTTCGGCAAGAACGGCGAGGACTGGCTGGGTTTCGTGTTCGTGATCGACGGCTGGAGCGGCGTGCCGCTCGAGGCCAATGCCGAAGGCTCGCTGGAATGGGTGGAGCTCGGCCGCCTGTCCGACCTGCCGTTGTGGGAGGGCGACCGCAACTTCCTGCCGCTGGTGTTCGACGGCGATCCGCGCCCCTTCCATGGGGTGATGCCATACCGCGACGGTTGCATGGTGTCCTGGAGCTGGTCGCGCCCCTGAGCGCATGTTCCACGCTAGCGCCGTTTTCCACACCCGGTGTGGATGGTTCGCCGCAAAGGGTGTGGATAAGCGCCGCGCGCGCTTGCGGCATCTGCGTGTCAAGATAGGTGGCGGTTTTTTGTCCACGCCCGCGTCGCGCGGGATCGGGCTTTTCCACACCCCCTGTGGATCGTTCCCGGACAACCGTGTGGATAACCGCCGCAGCGCCTTGCGTGACGGGCAGGTCAAGAGGGCTGGCTAAAAATTGACCAGCTCCGGAGGCTCGCGAGTCGGCCCCGATGTTCCACGGCCGGCCCGGGCCGAAGTCGCCAGCTGCGCGAAAGCCTGCGGATGACGATGAAGGGCGACCGGCAAGTTGTGCTGCAGCGCCGGCCTTCCGGATTACTGCGCGGTCCAGCCGCCGTCCAGCACCAGGCATTGTCCGGTGAGGTTGCGCGCCACCGGCGAGACCAGGAAGGCGGTCGTGCCGGCCAGTTCGTCCATGCCGATGAACACACCCTTGGGCATCGGCTTGAGCATCACCTGTGAGACGACGTCTTCCTCGGAGATGCCACGGGTGCGTGCCTGGGCGGCGATCTGGCTGTCCACCAGCGGGGTTCTGACGTAGCTGGGGCAGATGGTGTTGATGGTGATGTCGGTGTCGGCGGTCTCCAGCGCCACCACCTTGGAGAAACCCACCAGGCCGTGCTTGGCCGCCACATAGGCGCTCTTGTACGGGCTGGCGACCAGCGCATGGATGCTGCCGATGTTGACGATGCGCCCGAAGCCGCGCTCGCGCATGCCCGGCAGCACCGCGCGGGTCAGCCGCGCCACCCCGACCAGCATCACCTGCACCAGGAAATCCCATTTCTCCATCGGGAACTCCTCCAGTGGCGAGACGTGCTGCAGGCCGGCGTTGTTCACCAGCACCTCGACGGGGCGCGACACCGCAGCCAGCGCCTGGGCGACGCTGTCGCCTGAGGCCACGTCCAACGCCACCGCCTCGGCCGAGCCACCGTCACCGCGGATCGCTGCAGCCACCTCGCCGGCCGCATCGGCGCACAGGTCGCTGACGACCAGGTGGTGGCCGGCGGCCGCCAGTTCGCGGGCGATGCCGGCGCCGATGCCGCTTGCCGCGCCGGTGACGAGGATGGTGCGCATTGGGGGCTCCGCGGTGGCTGACGCGGCCAGCTTAGCAAGCGGCCCGGGGCGGGGTGGGCATGCGCACCCGGCGTGCACGCCGGCCCGGTATCCTGACCGCGGACCCCACCGGCGCTTTTCGCATGCCCCGCCATTTCTCGATGTTGCGCGACTTCCAGCTGGCCGACTGGTTCACCCTGGCCAATGCCTTCTGTGGCACCGGCGCCGTGTTCGCGGCGATGCGCTTCCTGCAGGACGGGCGCACCGGCGACCTGCTCGCCGGCATGGCGCTGATCCCGCTGGCGTTCATCTTCGATGCACTGGACGGGCGGGTCGCGCGCTGGCGCAAGTCCGCTTCCACCCTCGGCCGGGAGCTGGATTCGCTGGCCGACGTGATCTCCTTCGGGCTGGCGCCGGCGGCCCTGGCCTACGCCTGCGGCATGCAGGGCGGCTGGGACTGGCTGGTGCTGTCGTATTTCGTCGGTTGCGGCGTGAGCCGCCTGGCGCGCTACAACGTCACCGCCGAGCAGCTTTCCGGTGGCGAGGACAAGGTGAAGTTCTTCGAGGGCACGCCGATCCCCACCAGCCTGGTGCTGGTGGTGGTGCTGGCGGTCGCGGCCATGCAGGGGCGCATTGGCGATGCGCTGTGGTTGGGGCAATGGCAGCTCGGTCCATGGCAGCTGCATCCGCTGGTGCTGCTGTTCGCCCTGTCCGGCTCGCTGATGATCAGCAAGACCATCCGCATCCCCAAGCCCTGAGCCGCTTGGGCGGCCGCGCCCGCTGCTAGAATCGGGACGCCCCCCACCCGGAGTGCCCATGGCCAACGCACCTTCGCCCGGCGACATCGAATCCCTGGCGCGCCAGTACTGGGATGCCTGGGGTGGCCTGTCCGGAACCGGCCAGACCGCCAGCCCCTGGGCCGCGATGGGCGTACCGCCGGCGGGCCTGGGCGAGCCCGCCGCGCTGGACTGGTATGCGCGCATGCAGCAACTGGCCGCGCAGTTCGCCAATGGGGGCAGCAGTGCCGACATCGGCACGGCCTGGCGCAACCTGCTCGGTGGAACCGGCGGCAATCCCTTTGCCAGCGTGCTGCCCGGTGCTGCCGGGCTGGGCGCGATGGGCGGCGCCTGGCCCGAACAGGTGCGTCCGCTCGTCGAGGCGCTCCTGCGTCCGATGCGCCAACAGGCCACCGACTGGCTCGGCCAGCCGGGCCTCGGGCCCGGGCGCGAGCACCAGCAGCGGCTGCAGGCGCTGGCCCGGGCGTGGCAGGAGTGGGAAGAGCACCACGAAGCGTACGCCTCGCTGCTGTCCAGCATCGGCCAGGATGCGTTCGCCCGTTTCGAACGGCTGCTGGTGCAGCACGAAAGCCCCGACAAGCGCCTGACCACGGCCCGTGCACTGTTCGACCTGTGGATCGACGCGGCCGAGGAAGCCTGGGCTGAAGCGGCCCTGTCGGAGGATTACCAGCAGCGCGCCGCGGCGATGACCAACGCGCTCATGCGCGTGCGCCTGCGGCTGCAGGACGAGGTCGAGCGGATGGGTGGACTGCTTGGCCTGCCCGGACGGACCGAACTGGACGCGGTGCACCGCAAGGTCGCTGCGCTGGAGCGCAGCGTGCACGCCCTGCGTCGGGCGGCCGGCCTGCCGGACACCGGCACCGCGCCGGCCGGAGCGGCCGGGAAGGAAAAGGGCGGGCGCAAGGCACCGCCGCCCGCGCCGCCCCGTGGCCCAGACGCTGCCGCAGCCGGGTCGACCGCGGTGGAAGGGCGGAAGGCGCCGGCCGCACCTGCGGTCACGGCAACGCCACGCGCCGGCAAGCCGGCCAAGGACGAGGCGCCGCGCAAGCAGGCCCCTGCGAAGGCCCGGTCCAGCGCTGCCACGGACGTCAGGAAGGCGCCGCGAGGCCCCCGCAAGGCCGCCGCCCCGTCTGCCCAGGCGACGGCGCCCGGGCGCGCCCGGGCGGCAAAGCCGCCGGCCGCAGCCGGCTCCGGGTCGGCCACGGCGCCTGCTCCCGGCACCCGGGCCGCGGGCAAGCGCACGTCCAGGCCTGCCGACGCCGGCCCAGCGGCGCGGCGTGGCGCCAAGGACGACGCGGGACAGGTGGTGTCGATGCGCGAATGGGTCAGCCGCAACACGCCCGGAACCGGTGAGCGCGGCCGCGGGAGGCGCAGTCGATGAGCGCAGGCACCGGTCCCCTGCAGTTCGATCCGCTCGCCCTGGCGCAGGAGACCATTCAGTTCCAGAAGCGGCTTGCCCAAGGCCTGCGCGTGCTTGGCCAGGTCGGCGAGGTCGACTATGGCGCCACGGAGCGGCAGGAGGTCTGGCGCGACGGCAAGACCGTCCTCTACCGCTTCGTCGGCGAGCGCGCGGCGCACGGGCCGGCCGTGTTGATCGTCTACGCGCTGGTCAACCGCCCCTACATGGTCGACCTGCAGGCCGACCGCTCCCTGGTGCGCGGCCTGCTGGCGCTGGGGCTGGACGTGTACGTGATCGACTGGGGCTACCCGGACCGCTCCGACCGCTACCTCACGCTCGAGGACTACATCGACCGCTTCATCGATGGCGCGGTCGACCACCTGGCCGCCAGCACCGGCCAGCCGGTGAACCTGCTGGGCGTGTGCCAGGGCGGCGCCTTCTCGCTGTGCTACAGCGCACTGCACCCGGAAAAGGTCCGCAACCTGATCACCATGGTCACCCCGGTGGATTTCCAGACCCCGGACAACATGCTGTCCGGCTGGGTGCGCGGCCTGGACGTGGACCTGTTCGTCGACGCGCTCGGCAACATCCCGGCCGACCTGATGAATGCCAGCTACCTGATGCTCAAGCCGTTCCGGCTCAACCTGCAGAAGTACGTGGGCCTGGTGGACGCATTGGAGGATCCGAAGGCGGTGGAGGATTTCCTGCGCATGGAGAAGTGGATCTTCGACTCGCCCGACCAGGCCGGCGAAGCCTTCCGCGAGTTCGTCAAGCAGTTCTACCAGGGCAACGCCTTCGTCAATGGCACCGCGCGCATCGGCGAGCGGAAGGTGGACCTGGGCTTCGTCGACATGCCCGTGCTGAACATCTACGCCGAGCAGGACCACCTGGTACCCCCGGACGCCTCGCGCGCGCTGGGCGGGCTGGTGGGCACCTCGGACTACACCGAGCTGGGCTTCCGCGGCGGCCATATCGGGCTGTATGTGTCCAGCCGGGCCCAGCGCGAGGTGCCGGCGGCGATCGAGCGCTGGCTCGCCGCGCGCCAGGGCTGAGGCATGGCCGCGCGCTCCGTCCCGTTGGCCGGCGTGGCGCTGGCGCTGGTGCTGGCGATGCCGCATGCGGCCGATGCCGGCGCCCACGGTGGCGGAGCCGATGCGCAGATCAGGGGGCTGATCGCGGCCCTGGGCGAATCCGGATGCCGGTTCCAGCGAAATGGCCGCTGGTACGCCGCCGACGCTGCCCGTGCGCACCTGCAGCGCAAGTACGACATCGCCCGCCGCCGGGGCATGACCGGCGACGCGGAAGCCTTCATCGAGCAGGCCGCCAGCCGCAGCAGCGTCACCGGGCGTGCCTACCGGGTCGCCTGTCCGGGCCAACCGGAACAAGACGCCGGTGACTGGCTCCGGGACGAGCTCTCGCGAAGGCACGGCGACCGGCGCCAGCGCTAGACTCGGGCCAGGTGCCCACAGGAGCCGGCCATGAACGCGCCTTCCCCAAGCGGGCTTGCCCGCTCGCTCGACGACCGCATGATCGCCGGTGTGATGGGCGGCATCGCCCGCCGTTTCCGCTGGAGCTCCACCTGGCTGCGGATCCTGTATGTCGTCGGTTCGATCCTGTCGGCCGCTTTCCCGGGACTGCTGGTCTACCTGGTCCTGTGGCTGCTGCTTCCAGCCGAATCGGACTGAGGGCCGTCGTGCGCGGCGTGCTGGTGGCGGTGGCGCGGGTGGCCGGCGTGGCCTGGGCCCTGCCATGGAGCCTGGCGGGCCTGCTGGCCGGGCTGGCGGGCATGCTGGGCGGCGCGCGACCGGTCGCCAGCCGACGCGACCTGGCCCTGGTGTTCGTGCACTGGCCATGGGGGCCGGGCGGGGCGATGACCCTGGGCAACGTGGTGCTGGCCACCGGGCCGCACCTGGACACCCCCTGCACGACCTACGAGCACCGCGCCGGCTGGTGCCGGCATCCCCAGGTGCGGCTGGGTGACCATGAGCGCGCCCACGTCTACCAGTACATGCTGCTCGGGCCGCTGTTCGTCCCGCTCTATTTCCTGTGTGGCGGAATCTCCGTGCGCAACCCGCTGGAGCGGGCTGCCGACCACTACGCCCTGCACGGGCACGGCTGGTGGCCCTGGCGGTGGCCGCGTGGGCCGCAATCCTCCTGAAACCTGACTGTCGTCGCTGCTAAACACGGCGCGCCTACATTGGTTGCACGGGTTCCTAACGGCCTGCCGGCCACAATTGCGCGGCTGGTCAACAAGAACAAGAAGAGGAAACGGCCATGTCGATCGTCCTGTACGTGGGTGGCAGCAAGGATGGCACCCGCGGCTTCATCCCGATGGGCTTCACCAAGACGATGCGCGAGACCGTCGAATACGGTCGCGAGATCTATGTCGAGCGCATGGTGCGCCTGGCCCGTTACGGGACCGTGCGGATCATGGCGCTGGAGACCCTGTGCGAGGACCTGGTGGCCCGGTTCGCGATCCGCCACTACGAAGCGGCCGCCAGCGCGGCCTGATCCCGGCGCGCGAGGCGCGACCTCACCCGACGTGCGAAGGCCCGCGACGCGGGCCTTCACCATCTGGACGCGGTCCATGCGGGACGCGCCCCGGTCCAGTCCGTCCGTGGCCCGTGCCGGACATGCGCTGCCCGAAGGCCGCGCCCGTGGTGGACCGGGCCGGGTGCCGCGCCGCGTCCAGGGATCTGGCGGTTCCGCCTGCGCAATCGGTTTGCGGGGCAGCGCGTGGGCCGGCCCGCGTCCGCTATACTGCGCGCCCGCGCCGAAGTGGCGGAATGGTAGACGCAGCGGACTCAAAATCCGCCGGTAGCGATATCGTGTGGGTTCGAGTCCCACCTTCGGCACCAGATCGACGACAAGCGCCCCGCGGCCCCTGGCTTCGGGGCGTTCGTGTATCCGGCGCAACACCGGCCGTCGGCCGGGTCGGCGCGGCTCAGAGCGAGGCGAGGAAGCCCGCCACGGCCGGTCCGAAGCGGTCGAAATCCACCAGGAACGCGTCGTGTCCCTGTGGCGAGTCGGTGCCGATGAACTGCGCGTCGGCACCGCCCTGCGCAAGGCCCTCGGCGACCTCCTGCTGCTGCTGCACGGGGAACAGGATGTCGGTGGCGGCGCCGATGGCCAATGCCCTGTCCAGGCGGATCCGCGCCAGGCCGGCGAGTACGTCGCCGGCGCTGTACTCGGCCACGTCGAACCAGTCCATGGAGCGGCTCAGGTACAGGTAGCAGTTGGGATCGTAGCGGCGCACGAAGCGGCGGGCGTGGCCCTCGAGATAGCTCTCGACCTGGAACTCCAGGCCGAACGGATCCTCCTCGCTGGCCCCGGCGGCGAATGGCGAGGACTGGTCGAGCCGCACCCGCCCGAAGCGACCGTCCCACTCCAGCGCCGACCGGTAGGTGATCACGCCCAGCTTGCGTGCGATGCGCATCCCCGATTCGGGGTAATGGTCGTGGTCGTAGGCGCCGCCGTTCCAGGCCGGGTCCAGGCGGATCGCCTCGCGCTGCAGCGAGCGCACGGCGATGGAGAACGGCAGGGCGCGCGCGCTGCCGGAGATGTTGACGTGGCTGCGGGCGATGCCCGGGTGCCGCAGCAGCAAGGCCAGTGCGGTCATGCCGCCCATGGAGTTGCCGATCACGCAGGCCAGCTGCCCGATGCCCAGGCCGCGCACCACCGAGGCGGCGGCATCTGCCACGTCCTCGATCGACAGCTCGGGGAAGGAGAGGCGGTAAGGCTCGCCGGTCGCCGGATCGACCGAGGCCGGTCCGGTGGACCCCTTGCAGCTGCCCAGGGCGTTGACGCAGATGACGTACCAGCGGTCCGTGTCCACCGCCTTGCCCGGGCCGAGCATGGCTTCCCACCAGCCGGGCGACGGGTCGTGCGGTCCGGAGGCGGCGTGGGCGTCGGGCGAAAGCCCGGTCAGCACCAGCACCGCGTTGCCGCCGTCGGCGTCCAGCGTGCCCCAGGTCTCGTAGGCCACGCGCGCGCCGTGCAGCGCGCCACCGCGCTTCATCGGGAACGGCGAAGGCAGCGCGTGGAAACGGCTGCCCGGCGGGATGAACTCGTACGCGGAGGCCTGTGGCATAGGCGGCGCAGTGTAACGGCATCACCGCGCCGGCGGGGTCGCCGGTGACGGGTGAAACGATCCGTGCCGGTGCGCCCAGCTGCCGGTGCGGCCGGTGCGGCCGGTGCGGGCCGCCGCACCGTTCAGGGCGAGGGCGTGCCGATCACCAGCTCGACCGCGCCGTCGCGCGGCAGCTTCACCCGCACCGGCGCGGACTCCAGGTCGCCGGCGCTGCGATCGGCGGTGCCGCCAGCGGAGATGCGTGCCAGCACCTCCACTTCTTCCAGCGCGGACAGCTTCAGCGTCGGCATGGGGCTGTCGCCGTCATCCAGCAGCACTTCCAGCGGCAGGTCCTGCAGGCGATGGCGTTCGACCGCCACCGGCATCGGCGGCCCCCCCGGCATGCGGGCCAGCACGAACACCGTCGCATTGCCGTCCAGGCGGACGCGTGCGGCGAATTCCGCATCTAGCGACACGCGCACCGCCAGGCCGTCGCCGGCCGCCGCCGGCGCGCCGGCCAGCGGCGCCAGGCCGGCGTCGGCGCGGGCGGCGTCGATCTGTTCGCGCAGGCTGCGCGCGGTCGCCGCATCCACGCCTGGCAGCAGGGCCTCCCAGGTGGCCGCGGCCTCGGCCGCCTTGCCGGCCTGGCGCTGGGCCACGCCGATGAACCAGCCGGCGCGGGCATGGTCCGGCCGGACCTGCCGGGCGCGCTCGAGCCAGGCCATGGCCTGGCCGTCGAACTGCCGCTGGGGGTGGGCGCGGGCGCGGGCCTCGGCGGCGTCCACCAGCAGGTCCGGCTCGTCCGGCGCCAGCTCCAGGGCGCGCGCATAGGCATCGCGCGCCGCCGGGGCATCGCCCATGGCCGCGTGCGAGCGCGCCAGCAAGGCCCAGCCTTCCGGCTGGTCGGGGTTGCGCTCCAGTTCGGCCGCCAGCCGGGTCACCGCTTCCTCCAGGCTCTGCGGCTCGTCGGCCGGCGTGGACGCCTGGCGCAGCGCCTCCGGCGTTCCCACCATCAGGTACAGGGCCAGGGTGCCGGCGCACAGCGCCACCACGCCGGCGGCGACGGCGCCGCGGCGCGCCAGCGGGCGCAGCACCCATGCCGACACCGCCAGCACGACCGCCAGCGAGACCGCGCCGAACAGCAGGACCGGGTTGCTCACCATTCTTGCTCCGTGGGGGTGTCCTCGTCGCGCGGCACGGCCTGCGCCCTGCGGCGCACGATGGCCCACACCACCGCGCCGCCGGCCAGCAGGATCAGCCCCGGGCCGAACCACAGCAGCCAGGTATGGCGCGACACCTCCGGCCGGTACAGCACGAACTCGCCATAACGGTCGACCAGGTGGCGCTTGATCTGCGCATCGTCCAGGCCCCTGCGCATCAGTGAGAGCACCTCGCGGCGCATGTCGTGCGCGATCTGCGCATTGGAGTCGGCCAGCGACTGGTTCTGGCACATCACGCAGCGCAGCTCGGCGGTCAGGGCGTGGAAGCGCGTTTCCTCGGCGCGGTCGGCGAAGGCCACGGGCGCCGCGTCGCCGACCGCCTGTGCCGCGGCGGCGTGGATCGCGCCAGCACCCAGCAGCAGCGCCAGCAGCAGGCGCAGCACGCCCGCGGTGGCGCGCCCGGCGCGTCGCGCAGCCGCCGCGCGCGCGCTCATCGCGCCTGCTCCACCTGCTCCAGGACCGGCAGCAGCTGGCTGGCGAGCACCTCTTCGGTCAACGGGCCGGTGTGCTTCCAGCGCACGATGCCGCTGCCGTCCACCAGGAACGTCTCCGGCGCGCCGGCCACGCCCCAGTCCAGCGCGTAGCGACCCTCGTAGTCGGCCAGCACCACGAAGAACGGGTTGCCGTAGCGTTCCAGCCAGCGCAGCGCGTCTTCCGGCTCGTCCTTCCAGTTGTAGCCCACCACGCGCACGCGCCGGCTCTCGGCGAAGCGGGTGAGCACCGGGTGCTCGTCGCGGCAGGCGGCGCACCAGCTGCCCCACACGTTGAGCACGTACGGCGCGCCGCGCAGGTCGGCCGCGCCCATGCGCACCGACGGATCGTGCAGCACCGGCAGCACGAACTCGGGCGCGGGGCGGTTGAGCAGGGCCGAGGGCAGCACGTCGCGGTCGGCATCGCCCGAGCGCATCACGCCATGCAGCATCAGCCCCAGCAGGCCGACGAAGAACAGGGCGCCAAGCACCACGGCGACCAGGGGCAGGCCCTGCGGCTTGCGGGGAGTGTTCATGCGGTCTTGTTCTCCTTGCCGGTGCGACGGAAGCGGCGGTCGCCGGCGGCCACCAGGCCACCGAGCGCCATCAGCGCCGCGCCGGCCCAGATCCAGCGGACGAACGGCTTGAGGTGCACGCGCACCGCCCAGGCGCCATCGCCCAGCGCCTCGCCCAGGGCCACGTAGACATCGCCGGTGAAACCGGGCCGGATCGCCGCCTCGGTCATCACCTGCCCGCCACTGGCATAGGCGCGCTTTTCCGGGTGCAGCAGCACCACCGGCCTGCCATCGCGCAGCACCTGCACGTGGCCGCGGTCGGCCACGTAGTTGGGGCCCTGCAGCTGGTCCACGCCCTGGAAGCGGAACGCATACGGTCCCACCTGCAGCGACTGGCCCGGCCTGAGCGCGACCTCGCGCTGGACGTTCTGCGCCTCCACCAGCAGCGCGCCGGCCAGGAACACCGCCACGCCCAGGTGCGCCAGCACCATGCCCCACATCTCGGCGGTCATGCGCCCGCTGTTGCGCAGGCGTGTCCAGGCGAAGCGCAGTGTGCCCAGGGCCACCCAGGCGGCGCCGGCCACGCCGGCGGCGGTCTTCCACGGGCCCTGCGGCGCGGTGAAGTACGCGGCCACGCCCAGGCCGCAGGCCACGCCCAGCCATGGCAGCAGCATCGCCGCGACCTTGGAGGGCTGGTCGCGCTGCCAGCGCGTCAGCGGGCCGAACGGCACCAGCGCCACCAGCGGCGCCATCAGCACCACGAACAGCAGGCCGAAGTAGGGCGGGCCGACGGAGATCTTGCCCATGTCCAGGGCGTCGGCGATCAGCGGGTACAGGGTGCCCAGCAGGATCATCGCGCAGGTGCTGGCCAGCAGCAGGTTGTTGAGCAGCAGCAGGGTCTCGCGCGAGGCCGGTTGGAACCCGGCGCCCGGGTCCAGGCGGCCGGCGCGCAGCGCGTACAGCAGCAGCGACCCGCCGATCACCAGGGCCAGGAACACCAGGATGAACAGGCCGCGCGAGGGGTCGGAGGCGACGGCGTGCACGCTGGTCAGCACGCCGGAGCGGACCAGGAAGGTGCCCATCAGCGACAGCGAGAACGAGGCGATCGCCAGCAGCAGGGTCCAGCCGGCGAAGCTGCCGCGCTTCTCGGTCACCGCCTGGGAGTGGATCAGGGCCGCGCCCACCAGCCACGGCATGAAGGCCGCGTTCTCCACCGGGTCCCAGAACCACCAGCCGCCCCAGCCGAGCTCGTAGTACGCCCACCAGCTGCCCAGGGCGATGCCCACGGTCAGGAAAGCCCAGGCCACGTTGGTCCAGGGCCGCACCCAGCGCAGCCAGCGGGCGTCGATGCGGCCGTCCAGCAGGGCGGCGATGGCGAAGGCGAACGGCACCGAGAAGCCGGCCCAGCCGATGTACTGCATCGGCGGGTGGATGATCATCCCAGGGTCCTGCAGCAGCGGGTTGAGGTCCCGCCCCTCCAGCGGCGCCGGCAGCAGCCGGTCGAACGGGTTGGAGGTGAAGATCAGGAACGCGAGGAAGCCGAAGCTGACGATGCCCAGCACGCCCAGTACGCGCGCCACCACCGGCTCGGGCAGGCCGCGCGACAGCGCGGCCACCAGCGCGTTCCACGCCACCAGGATCAGCGTCCACAGCAGCAGCGAACCCTCGTGCGAACCCCACACCGCCGTATAGCGGTAGACCATCGGCAGCACGGTGTTGGAGTTGGTGGCCACGTAGCGCACCGAGAAGTCCTGGGCGACGAAGGCCCAGGTCAGCACCGCGTAGGCGGCCACCAGCAGCGCCAGCTGCGCATACCCGGCCGGGCGGGCGACGCCCATCAGCGCGGCACTGCCACGGTGCGCGCCGGCCAGCGGGAGGACGGCCTGGACCGCGGCCACCAGCAACGCCAGGAGCAGCAGCACCTGGCCGAGTTCAGGAAGCATGGGTGTTTCCGGTGTTGCGGCGCGCGTCTGCGCGGGTCGGGGCCGTCACTGCGTGGATCCGGGGGGTGGCGCCTGCACGTCGTGCTTCTGGTGCGCGATGCCCATCTTGTCGGCCACTTCCTTGGGCATGTAGTTCTCGTCGTGCTTGGCCAGGACGTTCTCGGCCACGAACGCGCCGCCCTCCATGCGCCCGGTCGCCACCACCGCCTGGCCTTCGCGGAACAGGTCCGGGAGGATGCCGGTGTAGCGGACCTGCAGCTGGGCGTCGCCGTCGGTGACCCGGAAGCTGGATTCCATCGATCCGGCCGGGCGCTGGAAGGAGTCCTTCTCGACCATGCCGCCGAGGCGGAAGCGGGCCTGCCCGGACGCGACCTCGGCGCCGGCCTGGCCGCCCAGCACCTCGGCCGGGGTGTAGAGGTAGGCGACGTTGCGCTGCAACGCCATGGCGACCAGGGTGGTGGCCAGGCCGGAGGCCAGCACCAGCACGAGGACCAGCAGCAGCCGGCGGCGACGTTGCGGATTCATCGGCTCAACTCCACGTCCGGGGCGGGGCGCCCGGAGGGCTTACGGTCTCGGCGCGCGCGCAGGCGCACGGCGCGCAACTGGCGCCGGACCTGCAGCCGCGGGGCCAGGAAATCCCACAGGAAGACGGCGGCGAACACCGCGTAGGCGCCGATCACGTAGGGGAGATAGCTCATGCGTCGCCTCCGGCCAGCCGGCGCACCCAGTCCTTGCCGGACTCCCGGCGCAGGTTGTCGGCGCGGGCGCGGTCCAGCAGCGAGCCGGCGAACCAGAACTTGGTGCCGGCCACCATCCACCACAGCGGGGCGATCATGCTCGGGTCCATGCTGGACTGGCCGAACACGCGGATGGTCTGGCCCTGGTGCAGCGAGTCCCACCATTCCACCGAGTAGCGGATCACCGGCAGCAGGGCCACGCCGACGATGGCCAGCAGGCCGGCGGCCCGGGCCGAGGCGCGGCGGTCGTCACCGGCGTGGTACAGGCCGATCACGCCCAGGTACAGGAACAGCAGGATCAGCTCCAGGGTCAGACGCGGGTCCCAGTCCCACCAGGTGCCCCACATCGGCTTGCCCCAGATCGAGCCGGTGGCCAGGGTGATCACGGTGAAACCGGCCCCGATCGGCGCGCAGGCCATGGCCAGGATCTCGCACAGCTTGATCCGCCAGACCAGGGCGATGACCGCGTAGAAGGCCATCAGGCCGAACACGAACATGCTCATCCAGGCCGCCGGCACATGGATGTAGAGGATCCGCGCGCTGTCGCCCTGCTGGTAGTCGGCCGGGACCACGAACAGCGCCTGCCACATGCCGACGCCCATCACCAGCAGCGCCGCCAGCCACGCCCACGGGGCCCAGCGCGCGGCGAAGCGGTCGAAATACGGCGGTGAGCCGAGGAGGTGGAACCAGCGGATCACCGGGTTCATGGAAGGAGTCACGTCGCTCGCGGTTGGCGCCGGCAGGTCTGCGACCGGCCGGACAGGCTCGTTCCAGGCATTTTTCCAGACTGGGCCCGATGGGCCAAGCCGGATGCATGGACAAAATGTCCACCCCCCGGTCCTTGCGCGGCTGCGCGGCGGGACGGTCCGTATCAGGGCGTGATGCTGCGGCCCCGGGCGCCATTCTGCCTTGATCAGGCGCAAGGCGCGCGCTTCATCCCTGGGCGATGCGGATCGCCGCCGCTGCCGCCAGCGGTGCCAGCACTGCACTGGCGACCAGTCCGGCCGCCATCAGCAGCAGCGCGCCACTGGCATCCAGGCCCTGGGCGCTGGCGGCGACGCTGCCGGCGCCAAACACCAGCACCGGCACGTACAGCGGCAGGGCCAGCAGCGCCACCAGGATGCCGGAACGCTTCAGGCCGACCGTCAGCGCCGCCACCACCGCGCCCAGTAGGCTCAGTACCGGCGTGCCCAGCAGCAGGGTCAGCATCAGCATCGGCAGCTGCGCGCGCGGCAGGTACAGGAATTCGCCCAGCACCGGCACCACCAGCAGCAGCGGCACGGTGGTGGTCAGCCAGTGGCCGAAGGTGCGCACCGCCACCAGCCAGGCCAGCGGCACCGGCGCCAGCAGCCACTGCTCCAGCGAGCCGTCCTCGGCGTCGCCACGGAACAGGCTGTCCAGCGACAGCAGCCCGGCCAGCAGCACCGCCACCCAGATGGCGTAGGGCGCGACGTGGTCGCGCAGCAGCTCGCGCCCGCCGCCCATGGCCAGGGCGAACATCACCACCACCAGCAGGGCGAACAGCGCCGGCTGCAGGGCATCGCCGCGGCGTCGCCAGACCAGGCGCAGGTCGCGACGCAGCAGGGCGACGGCCGACTGGCGCAGGCCCGGCGCGCTCACGCGGTGGCTCCCAGTTCCAGCATGCGGGTGCGCACCGGCGGTGCGGCGTACGCGCCATGGGTGGTGACCAGGGCCGCGCCGCCGCCTCGCAGGTGCGCGGAGATCATCCGGTTGACCAGGTTGATGCCCTCCAGGTCCAGGTTGGCGTAGGGCTCGTCCAGCAGCCACAGCGGCGCCGGCGAAAGCCACAGCCGGGCCAGGGTGACGCGCTTCTTCTGTCCGGCCGACAGCTGTCGGGCCGGGGCATCCTCGTACCCGGCCATGCCCGCCACCTCCAGCGCCGGGCCGATCGCCTGGCCTTCGCGGCGGCCGTGCAGGCCACACAGGAACGCCAGGTTTTCCAGCACCGTCAGCTCGCCCTTCAGCGCCGGCAGGTGGCCGAGGTAGGCCACGGCACGGGCGCGAAGGTCGGGAGCGGCGGGCCTGCCCTGGATCAGGATACGGCCCGCGTCCGCCCGCAGCAGCCCGGCCAGCACCCGCAGCAGGGTGGTCTTGCCCGAGCCGTTGCCGCCCTGGACCAGCAGCGCCTCGTTGGCATCGACCGCGAAATCGAGCGGGCCGAACACCGGCTCCTCGTTGCGGGCGAACGCCAGGCCCTGGGCGGCCAGCAGGGGAGCGTGGGCGGAGTCGGTCATCGGCGCGCATTGTAGCGGTGGCCGTGCGTGGACGCCGGACTTCGCCATCGGCGCGCGGGCCCATCCAGCCGGGGGCTGGCAGAGCCGCGTCCGGGAAGCGGGAGCGAGCGGTTCTCCGGCCGCGCGCAGGGCGTTGGCCTGCGCCGACTGGCACCCGCTCAGGCTGGGCCGGGCTGCCTGTGGCGCGCCACCAGCTCGACCACGGACAGCACCAGGCCATGGCCCGCCATCGCCACCGTCCACCAGATCGTCGGC
This sequence comes from Pseudoxanthomonas sp., assembly GCA_052039535.1. Lineage (GTDB taxonomy): Bacteria > Pseudomonadota > Gammaproteobacteria > Xanthomonadales > Xanthomonadaceae > Pseudoxanthomonas. The sequence goes on along the minus strand of JBQGEI010000014.1, from coordinate 5,432 downwards.
CACTTCATGATCGCGAGGTCACCCGTGCCCAGCCCGATGCCGGCGAACACCAGCATCCCGAACAGGTAGCCGGCCAGGTGGATGAGGACGGACAGGCGGAGGGCGTCGCGTTCCTTCGCCTTCCCGGCGCGCGCGGCTTGCGCGGCCTCCGCCTCCCGGTCGACGGTCAGTGCCCGCACGTCGACGCCGAACGCGGCCGCCAGCGCCATCACCGATTCGCGCGCGGCCTTCTCGCCGTTCTCGATCCGCTGCACCGTCCTCAGGCTGAGGCCGGCTGCCTCGGCCAGGTGTTCCTGGGACCAGCCCCGCCCGTCGCGGAAACCCCTGACCAGTGCCCCGTCCACGTGGATCTGCATCGCCTCGTCCCTGTTGGCCCCGGTCTTCCCGGCGCCTCCCAGAGTGCCGCATGGCCGCCGCTTTGCAACGACAGCGATGCGCTACCGGGCCGCCAGCAGGACGACAGTGCCGTGCCAGGCAGCGGCCGCTGGCCGCGGACCACGCCTCCTCGGTCCGCGGCACCAACTCAGGAGGAAGCCGGCGCCACCCGGTCCACCGGGCCGGCGCCGCAAGGCGGGTGGACGGGCCCGGGCCGGGCCCGGTACATCCGCAGCCGCACCGGCTCCCGGGCGTTCCAGTGCAGCAGGCCGGCCTGGCCGTAGCGCCTGCCCGGCATTGGCGCCGGCCGGGTCGAGGCTTCCGACAGCCAGCCACGCTCCTCGCGGTGGCCGCCGGCATCGGTGGCGATCGCGCGCATCGCCGGCCCGCCGAGCGCGTCCAGGTTGGTGCGGGGCGGCGTTGGCGGTGGCGTTCTGGTCCTCCGTGCGGGGAAGCGGCTGCGGGTTCCAGACGGTGATGAGGGTCAGGCGCAGGCTGCCTGCGGTGCGCCCGACGGCCTGGACGGGCGCCGCCGGCGCGGCCGGCCTATCGCAAGCGACAGCCGGCGGCCGTCATGCAGGCGCACGCGGTAGCGTGCGGCGAGGTAGGCATGGAGCAGGGTGCGACCATCGCCGGTGCGGCGCCGGGAATGCTGTTTTCCGCCATCTCCCCATCTTCGCCGGCCATCGCCTTTGCGTACACTCCCGGCTCCCCACCCCACGCCGGAACCACGATGCCGCTGCAGATCCCGCCGACCAAGCTGCCCCGGGTGGGCACCACCATCTTCACCGTGATGTCGCAGATGGCCGCCGAGCACGGTGCGGTGAACCTCGGCCAGGGTTTCCCGGACTTCCCCGTGCCGCAGCGGCTGGTGGACGAACTGGACGCGGCCATGCGCGCCGGACACAACCAGTATTCACCGATGACCGGTGCGGCGGTGCTGCGCGAGGCGATCGCGGGCAAGGCCCAGCGCTGCTACGGCGCCGAGGTCAATCCGGAGACCGAGGTCACCGTGACCAGCGGCGCGACCGAGGCGATCTTCAATGCGATCCAAGCCGTTGTGCGCGCCGGCGAGGAGGTGGTCGTGCTCGACCCGGCCTACGACTGCTACGAGCCGGCGATCGAGCTTGCCGGCGCGCGTGCGGTGCACGTGCCACTGGACCCGGCCACCTTCGCGGTGGACTGGGACCCGGTGCGCGCGGCGATCACCCCGCGCACCCGCCTGCTGATGGTCAACAGCCCGCACAACCCGTCCGGGGCGATGTTCGGCGCCGGCGACATGCAGGCGCTGGCGGCGCTGCTGGAAGGCACCGACATCCTGCTGCTGTCCGACGAGGTGTACGAGCACATCGTGTTCGACGGGCGCCGCCACGAGTCGGTGCTGCGCTGGCCGCAGCTGCGCCAGCGCGCCTTCGTGGTGTCGAGCTTCGGCAAGACCTACCACTGCACCGGCTGGAAGGTGGGCTATGCGATCGCCCCGCCGGCGCTGAGTGCGGAGTTCCGCAAGGTCCACCAGTACAACGTGTTCTGCACCTTCGCCCCGGCCCAGCACGCGTTCGCGGCGATGATCCGCGACGAACCCGCACACGACGAGCAACTGGGGGCCTTCTACCAGGCCAAGCGCGACCGTTTCCGCGGGCAGCTGCTGGGCACCCGCCTCAAGCCCCTGCCGGTGCCGGGCGGTTACTTCCAGCTGGTGGACTACTCGGATGTGAGCGACCTGCCGGACCACGAATTCGCCAGGTGGCTGACGGTGGAGAAGGGCGTGGCGGCGATCCCGCTGTCGCCGTTCTACGAAAGCCCGCCGCCGGGGCAGCGCCTGGTGCGGCTGTGCTTCGCCAAGAACGAAGCGACGCTGGACGCGGCGATCGAACGGCTGCGTCGGCTGTAGGAGGCTTCATCCCGCGCCGTGGGGCGCGATGGCAATGCACGCAGCCGGATCGACCGGTGCACCTTGGGGGCACGCGGACCAGGCCTTGCAGCGGGTGCGCACGCTGCCGGCGATGCGCGCCCGGTGGGCTGGCCGGCTGCGCTGCCGGCGCCGGGATGCTGCGACACCGGCCCACCCAGCCGCGCCGGAGCTCCGCCGCGCGCGCGGGCGCCCGTGCCGGCCCTGCGGCTGGGCTATGCGGTGGCCATGGCCCCGGGACGGTGGCCGGCGTCCGCCCGCGATCTTCGGGGCGGGCCTGCTGGCGCCGGCCGGCTCGCTGGGCACCGGCCTGCGCGGCGCTCGCGCGAGCGCCCGCAGGCCGGGTAGCCTAGCCCGCCATCCCTTCGCCACACGGGCACGACGCACATGCAGGATCTCCGCATTTCCCTGGTCCAGGGCGACACCCGCTGGCACGATCCGGCCGCCAACCGCGGCTATTACGGCGACCTGGTCGCGCCGCTGGCCGGCAGCACCGACCTGGTAGTGCTGCCGGAAACGTTCACCAGCGGCTTCTCCAACGACGCGATCGAGCGCGCCGAAGGCATGGACGGCCCGACCGTGGAATGGATCCGCGGGCAGGCACGCTCGCTGGGTGCGGCGGTCACCGGCAGCGTGCAGCTGCGCGTGGGCGAGGCCGTGTTCAACCGGCTGCTGTGGGCGACGCCCGACGGCGGCGTGGCCCATTACGACAAGCGTCACCTGTTCCGCTACGCCGGCGAGCACACGCGCTATGCACCGGGCCGCGGGCGCCTGACGGTGGAGTGGAAGGGCTGGCGGATCAATCCGCAGGTCTGCTACGACCTGCGCTTCCCGGTGTTCTGCCGCAACCGGCATGGCGTGGAGCGCGCAGGCGGGATGGATTTCGACCTGCAGCTGTTCGTGGCCAACTGGCCGGCGCCGCGCGCGCATGCATGGCAGACGCTGCTGCGCGCGCGTGCGATCGAGAACCTGTGCTACGTGGTCGGCGTGAACCGCGTCGGCCGCGACGGCAACGGGCTGGACTACGACGGCGACAGCGCGGTGATCGATTACCTCGGACAGGCCCAGGTCCAGGCGCATGGCAGCGAGCAGGTGCTGACCACCACCGTGTCGGCCGCGGCGCTGGCCGCCCACCGCGAACGTTTCCCGGCGATGCTCGATGCCGACGCCTTCGAGCTGGCCGACCTGCCGCACCGGGACTGAGGCGTGGGTAGTCCGCCGGCCTGGCCGCCCGCCTGCACTTCGTGCCCGCATCGGGCACGGCAGGTGTCCGCGTGAACCGCGGCCACGCCCAGGCTCCCGGTGTCGACAGGCCGGCCACGCTGCACTGCTATATGCTCCGGCGCAACGTCCCGCTGGAGATCGCCATGCGCCACCGTCCGCGTTCCGTGTCCCGCCTCCTGTCCGCTTCCCTGGCCGTGGCCGGGCTGCTGCTGGTCGCCGTTCCCGCCGCCCAGGCGCGTGACCTGGACTGCGAGCTGCGTTTCAACCTCTCGGGCTGGTCGGCGTTCTACAAGACCGCCTCGGGCACCGGCACGGTCACCTGCGACAACGGCGCCAGCATCCCGGTGAAGATCAGCGCCAAGGGCGGCGGGCTGAGTTTCGGCAAGTCGACCATCGAGAACGGGCGCGGCGAGTTCTCCGGCGTGGCCAGCATCAACGAGGTGCTGGGCACCTACGCCGCGGCCGAGGCGCATGCCGGCGCGGTCAAGTCGAGCAAGGCTCAGGTGGTCACCAAGGGCGAGGTCTCGCTGGCCCTGGCCGGTACCGGCAAGGGCTGGGACCTGGGCGTGGCCTTCGGCAACTTCGTGATCGAGCGCCGCTGAGCCTGGCTCACGGTGCGGTGGGGGCCGGCATGTCCACGTCGGCATCCACCAGGTAAAGCGTCGAGGGGCGCTCCAGCAGCCATTCGAGGAACACGACGCGGCAGCGCAGGTCCTGCCCGAGCGGCAGGTCGCGTCCCAGCTCCAGCCGCATCAGCACCAGGCCGTGGCGGCCGGCTCGGGTGACAGCGACGAACTGCGGCCCGTGGGCCTGCCAGAGTCCGGAAAAGTCCGCCGCATAGCCCTCGTGTGCATGCGGGTCGGTGCAGGTGACCCGTACCGTGGGGCCGCCTGGGCCCCAGTCGAGGTGGTCGGCCGGGTCCACGTGCAGTTCCAGCTGCAGGGCCCGGGGCGCGCCGCCCTGCAGCCAGATCCCGCCTTCGACATGGGTGTCGTTGATCGTGGCGATGCGCCGTGCGACCAGCGGCGGGCGTGGCCACGCGTCGGGCGAGCGTGCGGCCGGCACGGCGGATGGACGCCCGGCACCGGCCGCGCCGCCGGACTGTGCCGGGTACGACGCGGGTGCCAGCAGCGCCAGGGCCAGCAGCATTGCGGCGACACGAGGCGGGGGCACCGGCAATGGCATCGCGATTCCCATGTGGCCTGGCCGCGGTTGCGACCAGGCGAGGGCGGCTCCGGGGAGCCGCGTTCAGCGTGACTCAGCCCTGGCGCGGACCGCGACCGGGACCGCGCCCGCCACCACCGGGACGGCCGCCGCCCGGAACGCCGCCCGGTCGGCCGCCGCCACCGGGGCGTCCGCCACCGGGACGACCCCCCGGACGCGCGCCGGACGGACGGTTGCCGGCATTGCCGCGCGGACCGCGGTCATGTCCCGCACCGGGGGTGGCGTGGTCGGAAGGAAAATTCACCGCGTTGCCGGGGTGCCCGTAGGGGCGGGCGGCCTTGCGCGGGCCCCCGGCGGCCCCGGCACCGGGGCCACCGCCGGGACGTCCACCGCCCCCCGGGCGGCCGGCGCCACCGGCACCCCCAGGACGGCCGCCGGGCTTGCCCCCCGGACGCGGCTTGCCCCCGGGGCCCGCGTTGCGGTGACCGCTGGGGCCGGTCCCCACGCCATCGGGCACATACCAGGTGCGGAACGCGGCCGGGTTGCCGTCCGGCAGCTGGCCGTGGTCCTTCTGCTTGCGCTGCTTGAACGGCTTCTGCGACTGCTTGGCCGCCATCTCGCCGCTGACGGTCAGGCCGCCGTGCGGCTTCTTGCCGCCGCGGCCACCACGACGGTCCTCGCGCACATGGTCGAAACGGCGCAGCTCGCGGCCTTCGTCGGCGGTGTTGTGGCCGTTGACGTAGGCCTGGCCGCCCTGGCC
>JBQGEI010000013.1:0-6004 GCA_052039535.1 Pseudoxanthomonas sp. | reverse complement strand
GAGCTTCGCCCGGACCTGGAATTCGACACCATGACCGCGCTGGCCGACTGGCTGGATGCACACCTGGCCGACCGGCCATCTTCGGGAAATCCCGCATGAACCCCGCCTACGCCAACGCCGGCACCCCCGCCCTTCCCCTCCACCTGGTGGACCGTGCCGGCTACCCGGCCTGGCGCGACGCGCAGCCGCCGGCGGTATCGGCCTGGCTCAAGGCGCAGGCGTTCGACGCCGCTGCGTCCAGCGCGGTGCTGCTGCCCGGCGAAGGCGGCATCGGCGGGGCGGTGGTCGGCGTGGGCGACCGGCTGGATCCCTACTCCTACGCGCATGCGCCGTTGGCCTTGCCCGAAGGCGCCTGGGCACCGCAGGGCGCGCTGCCTGCGGACCAGCTCGCGGCCCTGCAGCTGGGCTGGGGCCTGGGCAGCTACCGCTTCGACCGCTACAAACGCGCCAGCCGCGCGCCGGCGCAGCTGCTGCTCGACGCGCTGGACCCGGAAGCCAGCGACGTGCTGGAGGCCTGCGCCCGGGTGCGCGACTGGGTCAACACCCCCACCCAGGACATGGGCCCGGACGAACTGGAAGGCATCGCGCGCGGGCTCGCCGACGCCCATGGCGCGGAACTGGACGTGATCGCCGGCGATGCCCTGCTGGAGCAGGACTTCCCGGCGATCCATGCGGTGGGCCGCGCCTCGCACCGCGCGCCGCGCCTGATCGCGCTGCGCTGGGGCGACGCGTCGCATCCGCACGTGGCGGTGGTGGGCAAGGGCGTGTGCTTCGACACCGGCGGCCTGGACATCAAGCCGGCCGACGGCATGCGCAACATGAAGAAGGACATGGGTGGCGCGGCGCACGCGCTGGCCCTGGCCGGGCTGGTGATGGCCCGCGGGCTGCCGGTGCGCCTGACCCTGCTGGTGCCGGCGGTCGAGAACGCGATCGGCCCGGACGCGCTGCGCCCGGGCGAGGTCATCGCCACGCGCAAGGGCGTGAGCGTGGAGATCGACAACACCGACGCCGAGGGCCGGGTGATCCTGTGCGACGCGCTGGCCTATGCGGCCGAGCAGCAGCCGGCGCTGGTGCTGGATTTCGCCACCCTCACCGGCGCGGCGCGGATCGCCCTGGGCCCGGACCTGCCGGCGCTTTTCGCCAACGACGACGCCCTGGCCGAGGCCTGGCTGGCCGCCGGCCGCCACAGCCGCGACCCGGTCTGGCGCATGCCGCTGTGGCGTCCGTACCAGCGTTACCTCGCCTCGAACGTGGCCGACCTGGCCAATGCGGGCTCGCGCATGGCCGGCGCGGTGACCGCCGCGCTGTACCTGGAGCGCTTCCTGCCGCAGGACATGCCCTGGGCCCACCTGGATACGTACGCGTGGAACGACAGCGCGCGCCCGGGCCGGCCGGCCGGTGGCGAGGCATTGGGCCTGCGTTCGGCCTGGGCCCTGCTCAAGGCACGCAGCGCCGGCTGAGGCCGGCACGCGGGCTCAGGTCGCGACCTCGACCCGGTCGCGGCCCGAGCGTTTGGCGCGGTAGAGCGCCGCGTCGGCGCGCCGCATCAGGGCCGCGCCGTCCTCGCCGGACTGCCAGGTCGCCAGGCCCACCGAGACGGTCACCGCCGGCAGCTCGCGGCCCTGGTGCTGCACCCGCATGTGGCGCACGGCAGCGACGATGCGCTCGGCGCAGGTGAGCGCGGCGGCGGTGTCGGCCTCCGGCAGGATCAGGGTGAACTCCTCGCCGCCATAGCGGCAGGGGATGTCCTCGGCACGGGCGTGCTGCTGCAGCAGCTGGCCGAACCCGGCCAGCAGCGCGTCGCCACCGGGGTGGCCGTGCAGGTCGTTGAACGCCTTGAAGTGGTCCAGGTCCAGCATCAGCAGGCTCAGCGGGAGCTTGCGCCGCTCGCAGCGCCCGAGCTCGCGCGCCAGCGACTCCTCCAGGTAGCGGCGGTTGTACAGGCCGGTCAGCGGCTCGCGGATGGACTGCAGGCGCAGGCGTTCCTGCAGGTGCAGGTTGTGCAGCGCCATCGACAGCTGCTCGGCGGCGGCCTCCACCAGGGCCATGCGCCCTTCGGCGGTCGCCTCGTGCGAGGAGAGATAGATGAAGCCCAGCTGGGTGCCCTGGGCGGCCAGTGGCACGCATGCGGTGGACACGCTGATGCCGATCTCCGGCGCGTCGATGTGGGCGCAGCGCAGGGCACCGTGGCCCTGGCCGGACAGGTGCGGCAGGCCGCGCCGCAGCGCCCAGCACTGCTCCGGCGAGACCACCTCGACGCTGCGCGCCGCCGGCACGCCCCAGTGCGCCAGCGCCTCGGCGTAGTCGGCCGAGGCCTTCATCCGGTATACGGTGCCGCCGGCCTCCGGCAGCAGGCGCGCCAGCAGGCGGGTGGTCAGTTCGACCGCCTCCTCGCTGTTGCCGCAGCTCAGCAGCAGGCCGCCGTAGCGGTTGAGCTCGGCCAGGTCGGCGCCCTGGCGCTCGAGCTGCTGCACCGATTCGACCAGCTGCGCATTGGCCTCGCTGCGGCTGCGCTCGGCCTGCCCGCGGTGGCGGATCTCGCGCAGCATGCGCTGGTACACCAGGGTCAGGACCAGGATCCCGAACGGGATGCCCAGCACCGCCAGCAGGCGCAGCAGGTCGGCGCTGCGCCGGCTGGAGCGGTCGCGCTGCGCCAGCAGCTCCTGCTCGCGCTGCAGCAGCTGCCGCGCCTGGTTGCGGATCGCGCTGGACACCTGCATGACATCCGGGCCGATCGCCGCCTGTGCCGCCGCCAGGCCTTCGTCGCGATAGCGCGTGAGGTTGCGGTCGATCTGCCGCATGCGCAGCTGGCCCAGCCGCGCCAGCTCGCCGACCCGCCGCAGCTGCTGCGGGTTGTCCTCCACCAGCACGGCCAGCTGCTCCAGCAGCGGTTCGATCTGGCCACGGTTGCCGCGGTAGTCGGCCAGGTAGTCCACGTCGCCGGTGAGCAGGTAGCCGCGCTGGGCCGACTCGGCATCACGCAGGCGCGCCTCGAACGCGTCGAGGTGGCTGATGACCTGGCGGGTGTGCGCCACCTGGTTGGCGTCGGCGATGAAGCGTTGCGCCACCAGCAGCACGCCCACCGCGATGGCCACGAACACGCCGGTGGCCAGCACCATCCCCGCCACGCTGGCGGCGCGGTGCCCCCGGCGCACGGCTTCCGGCGCGGCGCTCACAGCAGCCCCCGCTGGCGGGCCAGGCGATGGGCCTCGACGCGGTTGGCCGCGCCGAGCTTGCCGATCGCCTCGGACAGGTAGTTGCGCACGGTGCCGTGGGAAAGCCCGAGCTGGGCGGCGATGCGCGCCGAAGGCAGGCCCTCGCCGGCCAGGCGCAGCACCTGCCGCTCGCGGTCGTTGAGCGGATCGGCCTCGGTCCAGGCTTCGAGCGCCAGCTCCGGGTCGATCGCGCGGCCTCCGCGGTGCACGGTGCGCAGCGCATCGGCCAGGCGTTCGGCGGGGGCGTCCTTGAGCAGGTAGCCGCGCACGCCCGCTTCCAGGGCGCGACGCAGGAAGCCGGCGCGGGCGAAGGTCGTCACGATCACCACCCGCACCGGCAGCTCGTGGCGGGCGATGCGCGCGGCCAGGTCCAGGCCGCCCAGGCCCGGCATCTCGATGTCGGTGACCAGCAGGTCCGGCTGCAGGCGCTGCAGCTGGCGCCAGGCGTCTTCGCCGTCGGCCGCAACGCCCACCACCTCGATGTCCGGCTCCAGGGCCAGCAACGCGGCCAGCGCGCCACGCACCATCGCCTGGTCTTCGGCCAGCAGGACGCGGATCAACGGTTCAGGAAGGGCGCGGACATGGGCGCGACGTTACCAGAGCCACGGGCAACGGGCGTGGACGCCGCGCACGTTCCGTTCAGCGGCGCCGGCGTCGCCGCAGGCCGGGTCACGGCGCCTCCGCGTGGCCGGGCAGGACCGCGTCGGCGATGGTGCCGGCCGATGCCAGCGGCACCTCGGCCAGCACCACCGTGCCACGCGGCCGCGCAGGCTCCAGCCGCAGCACGCCGCCCAGCGCCGCGATCCGCTCGCGCATCCCGCACAGGCCGTTGCCCGGCCGCACCGGGCCGCCGCGGCCATCGTCCTCCACCCGCAACCGGCATCGTCCCGCCACGGCCTCCAGCGTCACCGTGACCCGGCGCGCGCGCGCATGCCGGTGCACATTGGTCATCGCCTCGCGCAGGCACAGCGCCAGGGCCGTCTCCAGCTCCGGCGGCAACCGCGCCGCATCGTTGCGCGGCACCTGCAGGTCGATGCCCTCGCCCTGCAGCAGCAGGCGCGCGGCGGCCAGCTCGGCCGCGAACTGGGCCGCGCGGATGCCGGTGACGGCGCGACGCACCTCGGCCAGTGCCTGGCGCGCGACTTCGCCCAGCTCGTCGATCTCGCGCCGCGCCGCGGCGCCGTCGCGCCCGATCAGCTTGCCGGCCAGGTCGGCCTTGAGCGCCACCAGCGACAGGGTGTGGCCGAGCAGGTCGTGCAGGTCGCGGCCGATGCGCTCGCGCTCGGCGGTGGCGGCCAGCCGCCGCACTTCCTCCTGCGACAGTTCCAGCGCCTCGTCCTTGCGCTCGATCATCCGCTGCAGCTGCACCACCATGCCCACCGCGAGGGTGGTGACCGGCATCCAGACCATCGCCGTCCACGGATAGCCCACGCTGCGGGTGGTCGCGACGAACAGCAGGTTGAGCACCACCAGCGCCAGCGGATAGCCCCACCACCGGCGCCACTGGCCCAGGCCCAGGAAGATGCAGCCGTAGGTGAAGTAGCTCATCGCCGACGGATACCAGGGCACCAGTAGCAGCGACAGCGCCACCATGCCCAGTGCGACGGCCTGCATCCGGCGCCGCGGCAGCAACACCACGCCGAAGTACAGGGACAGGAACAGCGGGTAGCTCAACGCCGTCAGCAGCCACCAGCGCGCGTCGTAGCCTTCCGGGGTGAACACCGGCACCACGAACACCCAGACCGACCACGCCAGGTGGATGAACTCCGACCAGCCCGGGCGGCCGCGGCGCAGGCTGCGTCCCACCAGCGAATCGGGTGCGCCACGCAGCCATGCCGGCGCGGCGCCGGAGGAGGAAACAGGGCGGGACATCATGGACCTCCTGGCAGGCGGGCGCCGGACCACGCCGGTCCGGATGGTACGACGACGGGCAACGGCCGCTGCGGCCCAGGCCTGCCGCCGCGGCTGGACGCTGCACGCCCACGCCGGGGGCGTCACCGGGCAGTAGCGCCGCGGCAGTGTCTGGGAGCCACTGCCGCGGCGGCCGGCGGACCGGAATCCGGCCGGCAGCGCAGTCTCCCCGCGCGCCGGCCCGGCCGCCATGCGCGCCTGCCAGGGACAACGGATGACAGCTGTCACTGGGTCTCCGCCGCCGCCGGCGGCAACCTGTTGCCGGCACGGCCAGGCAGGGGGACAGGTTCCCGCGGCCTGCCGCTTCCGGCGGCAGTGAGAAAGTGACTTCCGGCAACTCGCGCCGGAGCCGCTCCCGGAGGACACTGCGCGACGGCTCCTGACACGGACTGGCAATGAACGATTCGGCCGAACTGCTCAAGCAACTGCGCATCGAGCGCGACACCCCGCGCTCCCCGGCTCCCGGCGGCGGCCAAAGCCACGGCCGCTGGCTGGCGGTCGGCGCGGCCGTGCTGGTCGTCCTGGCCGGCGGGGCGGCGTGGTGGTGGCTGGGGCGCTCGCCGGCTCCGGAGGTGCGCACCGCCCCCGCGGTCGCCGCGGCCTCCGGCACGGGCGGCCCGGCCTCGGTGCTCGATGCCAGCGGCTATGTCGTGGCGCGGCGCATGGCCACGGTCTCGGCCAAGGTGACCGGGCGCGTGCAGGAAGTGCTGATCGAGGAAGGCATGCGGGTGGAGGCCGGCCAGGTGCTGGCGCGCCTGGACCCGATCGATGCCGACGCCACCCGCAGCCTCGCCATGTCGCAGCTGGCCGCCGCGCGCAGCCAGAGCGACAGCGTGCAGGCGCAGCTGGTGGATGCGGAGGCCAATGCGCGCCGGCTG
>JBQGEI010000012.1:0-3525 GCA_052039535.1 Pseudoxanthomonas sp. | reverse complement strand
CCACGCATACCGGCGCGACACCCGCGTCCGGTGGCGAAAACACGCGTTTCATCATCCTGATCAGCCTGGTGGCCACCATCGGTGGCTTCCTGTTCGGCTACGACAGCGGCGTGATCAACGGCACGGTCGACGGCCTGACGGTGGCGTTCAAGTCCGACGCGGCGGTCACCGGCTTCAACGTGGCCTCGATGCTGCTGGGCTGCGCGATCGGCGCCTGGTTCGCCGGCACCCTGGCCGACCGCTACGGCCGGCGCACCATGCAGCTGTGGGCGGCGGTGTTCTTCATCGTCTCGGCCTGGGGCTCGGGCATCGCCACCTCCTCGGCGGAGTTCGTCATCTACCGGGTGATCGGCGGCTTTGCCGTGGGCGCGGCCAGCGTGATGTCGCCGGCCTACATCGCCGAGGTGGCCCCGGCGCGGTACCGCGGCCGGCTGGCCACGGTGCAGCAGATCGCGATCATCTCCGGCCTGTTCTTCTCGTTCCTGAGCAACTGGTGGCTGGCCGGCCATGCCGGGGCCTCCACCGCGGTGCTGTGGATGGACTACGAGGCCTGGCGCTGGATGTTCTGGGCCGAGCTGGTGCCTGCGTTCCTGTTCCTGGGCGCGCTGTTCTTCATCCCGGAGAGCCCGCGCTACCTGGTGGCCCGTGGCCTGAAGGACAAGGCCGGCCAGGTGCTGGGGCGGCTGTACGGCGCGGCCAGCGGGCAGCGCAAGCTGGCCGAGATCGAGGCCTCGCTGGCAGCCGACCACCACCGCCCGCGCCTGTCGGACCTGGTCAGCAAGGTCACCGGCAAGGTGCGGCCGATCGTGTGGGTGGGCATTGGCCTTGCCACCTTCCAGCAGCTGGTGGGCATCAACGTGGTGTTCTACTACGGCGCGGTGCTGTGGCAGGCGGTGGGCTTTTCGGAGAACGACGCGCTGCTGATCAACGTGCTGTCCGGCGCGCTGAGCATCGGTGCGTGCCTGGTGACGATCGTGCTGGTGGACAAGGTTGGCCGCAAGCCGCTGCTGTGGGTGGGCTCGGCCGGCATGGCGGTGAGCCTGGCGGTGGTGGCGCTGGCCTTTGCCAGCGGCAGCCTGGACGATGCGGGCAAGCTGCAGCTGCCGGGCCAGATGGGCCTGGTGGCGCTGGTGGCGGCCAACATCTACGTGATCTTCTTCAACGCCTCGTGGGGCCCGGTGATGTGGGTGATGCTGGGCGAGATGTTCCCCAACCAGATCCGCGGTTCGGGCCTGGCGGTGGCGGGCCTGGCGCAGTGGGTGGCGAACTTCGTCATCACCTGGACCTTCCCGATGCTGCTGGCGGGCATCGGCCTGGCGGCGGCCTACGGGCTGTACGCGGCGGCCGCGTTCATCTCGGTGTTCTTCGTGCTGCGCTTCGTGCGCGAGACCAAGGGCCGCGAACTGGAGCAGATGGAGGGATGACCGGACCGGGGCACAACCCCGTCTCAGTCCTGGCCGGGGGGCGCGGCGACCGAGTCGCGCGTCACCAGTTCATGGGCGACGACGTGGTCGACCACCATCCGCACGTCCTTCTCCTTGCGGTGGATGCTGCGCACGAGGATGTCGATGGCCGAGTCGGCCATCGCGGCGATCGGCTGGCGCACCGTGGTCAGCTCGGGCCAGACGGTGGTGGCGGCGGAGGTGTCGTCGTAGCCGACCACCGACAGGTCGCGTGGCACCTCCAGTCCACGCCGGTGCGCGACCGACACCACCGCCGCGGCCATGTCGTCGTTGCTGGCGATGATCGCGGTTGGCGGCTTCCTGCGCGCCAGCAGTTTCTCGGCCGCCTCCAGCCCGGAGCGGTAGGTGAAGTAGCCCTGCTGCACCAGCCCGGCGTCCTGGCTGATGCCGGCCTCGGCCAGCGCCGCCTGGAAGCCCTCGTAGCGCCGCGCGCTGGCAGTCTGGTTCGGATGTCCCTTGATGTAGCCGATGCGGGTGTGCCCGAGGGCGAGCAGGTGGGCGGTGATCTCGCGGCTGGCGCGGAAATCGTCGATGCGCACGTGCGAGAGGTCGTCGCCGAAGCGTGCAGACGCCAGCGCGACCACCGGCACCTCGGCGGCGACCAGCTCGGCGACCACCGCCTTGGATTCGCACAGCGGTGGCGGCAGCAGCACGCCGGCGACGCTGCGCGCCAGGGCGCGGGCGGCCGTGCGCTCGGCCTCGGCATTGAAGCCGTCCCAGCTGTCGACCACCAGCTGCACCGCGGTACGCGCGGCGCCGCGCAGGGCGCCCACCAGCAGCTCGCTCAGGTACGCGCCGGACGGGTTGGTGTAGATCAGTGCGATCCGCGTGCCCTGGGCCGCGGCCAGCGAGCGGGCCGCCAGGTTGGGCGTGTAGCCCAGCTCGCGCACGGCGCGCATGACCTGTTCGCGGGTGGCCGGGCGCACGTTGGCGTTGCCGTTGATCACCCGCGAGACGGTCATCGGCGAGACCTCGGCCGCCGCGGCAACCTCATGGATGGTGACCGCACGCCCCTTGCGGCGTGCGGTCTTGCTGGTGGTGGCCAATGGCGTTCCCTCCCCATGGACTGCGGCCCTGCCGCGCTCTGTGGTTGTCTACTGCACCCGCCCGGGTGCAGCCACGGGCCCCCGGCCCGCGAAACACAGGTGCAATGAAGTGATATCGATAACACGATCCGCTCCCGCAAAACATCCCGCGCGTCGCATCGGGCTGCCGGCCCTGGCGCTCCTGCTGCTTTCGTGGCTGGTCGCCGCCCCGGCGCTGGCCGAGGACGGGTACGACCTGTGGCTGCGCTACCAGCCGCTGCCGGCGCAGCTGGCCAAGCAGTACCGGGACGTGGGCGCCCAGCTGGTCGCCCCGGAGCAGACCGATACCCAGCGGGTGGCCCGCCAGGAGCTGGTGCGCGGCCTCAAGGGCCTGCTCGGCCGTGAGCCGGCGACCTCCGCGCGCGTGCAGCGCGACGGCGCGCTGGTGGTCGGTACGCCCGCCTCGGTGCCGCAGCTGGCCTCGCTGCAGGCCGACCTGGAAGGCCTGGGCGGGGAGGGCTACCTGATCCGCAGCAGCCGCATCGACGGCCGTGCGGCGACGGTGGTCGCCGCCAATACCGATATCGGCGCCCTGTACGGCAGCTACCACCTGCTGCGCCTGCTCCAGACCGGGCAGCCGCTGGCCGGGCTGGACGTGCGCGAGGTGCCCAAGGTCAAGGTGCGCGTGCTCAACCACTGGGACAACCTGGACCGGTATGTCGAGCGCGGCTACGCCGGCGAGTCGATCTGGGACTGGCACCGCCTGCCGGAGTGGCTGGATCCGCGCTACACCGACTACGCGCGCGCAAATGCCTCGATCGGCATCAACGGCACCGTGCTCAACAACGTCAATACGAGCGCGCTCGCTTTGACACCGCTGTACCTGGAGAAGACCGCGGCGCTGGCCGGCGTGTTCCGCCCCTACGGCATCAAGGTCTACCTGAGCGCGCGCTTCAGCGCCCCGATCGAGATCGGCGGCCTGCCGACCGCCGATCCGCTGGATCCGGCCGTGCGCCAGTGGTGGAAGGCCAAGATCG
>JBQGEI010000011.1:0-1838 GCA_052039535.1 Pseudoxanthomonas sp. | reverse complement strand
GGCGCGAGAGGATGAACGGGCGCAGGTCGATATGCCGCGGCACCGGCCCGGCGGGCCCGACGATCGGGGCGGTGGACAGCGACAGCGTCGGCTGCGCCATGTAGTTGCGCGGGTCCGCCTGGATCAGCGCGCGGAACTTCTCGCGCTCGGCGCGGCTGGCGCGGGGGCCGATCAGCATGCCGTAGCCGCCGGACTCGTTGGCCGGCTTCACCACCAGCTGGTCCAGGTGCTCGAGCACGTAGCGGCGGTCGTCCGGGTCGTGGCACAGGTAGCTGGGCACGTTGGGCAGGATCGGCTCCTGGTCCAGGTAGTAGCGGATCATCCGCGGCACGTAGGCGAACACGACCTTGTCGTCGGCCACGCCGGCACCGGGAGCGTTGGCCAGCGCGACCCTGCCGGCGCGCCAGCTGCGCACCAGGCCGGGAACTCCCAGCAGCGAGTCGGCCCGGAACACTTCCGGGTCCAGGAACAGGTCGTCCACGCGGCGGTAGACGACGTCCACCCGGCGCGGCCCATAGACGGTGCGCATGTAGGTGCAGTCGTCATCGGCGACGAACAGGTCGTCGCCCTCCACCAGCTCCACGCCCATCGCCTGGGCGAGGTAGGCGTGCTCGAAGTAGGCGCTGTTGAAAACGCCGGGCGTGAGCAGGGCGATCACCGGGCTGTCGCCCGGGCGTGGCGACAGCGCCGCGAGGGTGTCGTAGAGCTGCGCCGGGTAGTCGTCCACCGGCAGGATCGCGCTGGTCTCGAACAGCTCCGGAAAGACGCGTTTGGCGACCATCCGGTTCTCCAGCATGTAGGACACGCCGGACGGGATCCGCAGGTTGTCCTCCAGCGCATACAGCGTGCCGTCGGCGTCGCGCACCAGGTCCGACCCGCAGATGTGCGCCCACACGTCCAGCGGCGGGCGGATGCCCACGCACTGGGGGCGGAAGTTGACCGACTGGCGCAGCAGCTCGGCCGGGAACACGCCATCGCGGACGATCCGCTGGGCGCCGTAGATGTCGCCGATGAACAGGTTGAGCGCACGCATGCGCTGCTGCAGGCCGGCCTGGGTGCGCTGCCACTCGCGGCGGTCGATGATCCGCGGGATCAGGTCGAACGGCAGGGTGCGATCGACGTTGCGGCCATCGCTGTAGACGGTGAAGGTGATGCCCATCACCAGCGCGGCGAGGTCCGCGGCGACCTGGCGCTCGGCCAGCTCCACCCCGGACAGCCCGGAGAGGTACTCGACCAGCGGGCGGGCGGCAGGCCGCGGCAGTCCGTCCGGGCCGATCAGCTCGTCGTAGGAAGGCGTCCGGTACTCGGTCCAGTTCATGGCACCCCGCCCGCTGCAGTTTGTGCACTGCAACATGCATGGCGGCCGGGGGCGCGTCAAGGGGAGGCGGGCCCCGGGTGCATGGACCCGCCGCCGGCGGCGGCTGCCCATGTCCCGGCGATGGCGGCATCGAGCGCGGGGCGACCGGCGCGTCCGCCCCACGGCCATCGCCCCGCCGGCCGCGTGGCCATCGAGTGGCCTGCGTGGGGTCCCGGCTGCCGCTGGGCCAGAGCGGCCTGGCCGCCGGCAACGCCGGTCAGTCCGCGCCCGGCCCACCGCCTGGCGCGCGCGGTGCGCCGGTGTCCGCGAAGGCACGGAAATCCGCGCCACCAGGCTGCTGGAAGACGCGCAGGCCGAATTCCGGCAGGATCGCCAGCAGGTGGTCGAAGATGTCCGACTGGATGCCCTCGTACACCGCCCAGCGGGTGTCGCTGGTGAAGCAGTAGATCTCCAGCGGGATGCCGTCGGCGCCCGGCTGCAGCTGCCGCACCAGCAGGGTCATGTCCTGGTGCACGCTGGG
>JBQGEI010000010.1:0-7402 GCA_052039535.1 Pseudoxanthomonas sp. | reverse complement strand
TCCGGGCGACGGTTCTGGTACTTCAGGTAATAGGCGTGCTCCCACACGTCCAGTCCCAGGATCGGCGTGTTGCCGTCCATCAGCGGGCTGTCCTGGTTGGCCGAGGACTCGACCACCACCTTCTTGTCCGGGGTCACGCTCAGCCAGGCCCAGCCGCTGCCGAAGCGGGTCAGCGCGGCCTTGGTGAAGGCTTCCTTGAACTTCTCGAAGCCGCCCAGTTCCTTCTCGATCGCCTCACCGACCTGGCCCTTGGGCTGGCCGCCGGCATTCGGCGCCATCACCGTCCAGAACAGGCTGTGGTTGGCATGGCCACCGCCGTTGTTGCGGACCACGCCCTGCAGGTTCTCCGGCAGCGACTTGGTCTTCTTCACCAGCTCCTCGACCGGCAGGTCGGCGTACTCGGTGCCTTCCAGCGCGGCGTTGACGTTGTTGATGTACGTCTGGTGGTGCTTGGTGTGGTGGATCTTCATCGTCTCCGTATCGATGTGCGGTTCCAGCGCATCGTAGGCATACGGCAACTCGGGGAGGGTATAGGCCATGATCAACTCCTTGAAGGCATGCCCGGAACATCCGGGCGGCCATGACAGTGTAGGGATGCCGGCGCGGCCAACCAAGGTCCGCGGGGGAATGCCGCGTTCCGCTCCGGGCCGCGCGCAGGATTGCCGCACCGCGGGTTGGCCTGACGTGAAGCGCACGCGAACGGCTGGGCTGCCCCGGTGCGGACCCGCGCCGGCATGCGCGCATACTTCGACGCATGGCCGCCACGCGAAACACTTCCATTGCCCGCCACCTCCCGCTGCTGGCCGGCGCCGTCCTGCTGCTGGGCCTGGCGTGGCTGCGCCCGGACGCCCCGGCGCCTGCAGGCTCCGCGACGGAGGCGGCAACGCCGGGGCCGCGGGCGGCGCTGCCGGCGTTCCTCCCGCCGGAGGCCGGCGCGGTGGTCGAGCGCGTGCTGCTTGGGGGGCCCTACGAACACCGGCAGGATGGCAGCGTCTTCTTCAATCGCGAAGGCCTGCTGCCGGCGCGCGAACGCGGCTACTACCGCGAGTACACGGTGCCGACACCGGGTCTGGCACACCGCGGTGCGCGGCGGATCGTCACCGGCGGCGATCCACCCTCCGAGTGGTATTACACCGCCGACCACTACGCCAGTTTCCGCGCCTTCGAGGTCATGCCCGGCGGTGCGGTCCAATGAGCCACTCCGGATTCGACATAGGCCTGGAGGATCCGGCGCAGGCCGGTGTGTTCGAGGTGGAGGCGGGCGACCTTGCCGCCCTGGCCGCCGCAGCCCGCGATGCCGGGCTGCTGGTCCGGCGCATCGACCTGGAAGGCTGCCGGGACAAGGCCGCGCTGCTGCTGAGGATTGGCACGACCCTGGATTTTCCGCCCGGGTGGGGCCGCAACTGGGACGGTCTGCTCGACGCCCTGCGCGACCTTTCGTGGTTGCCTGCAAGCGGGTATGTGCTGGCGATCGACGGCGTTTCCACGTTGCGCCATGCGCGTCCGAAGGAGCTGGAAACCCTGGTGTCGGTGCTGTCCGACGCGGCCGCAGCGTGGACTGCCGGGGACGTGCCGTTCTGGGCGTTCATGGCCGCCGGCAGCGCGCCACGTGGCCAGGGCCGCGCTCGGTAGACCAGCATGACCTCATGCTGGGCCGCCGCGGGCACCCCGGCGCGGTCGCGGCGCAGCGGATCGGGACGCAGCCTGGATGAAGCCGGTGCATGGGCGGCGCCCTCTCCTGCCCGCCTCCATCGGCCGTCCGTGAGATCCCCGCGCCGGGGCGCCGCGGGCGCTGGCGCGACAACACCCCGGCGGCCTGCGCTTCGCGCCTCAGCCGTCGAGTTCGGCCCAGCGGGCGTAAGCGGCATCCAGCTCGGACTGCGCATCGGCCATGCGCTTGCCATGGGCGGCCACCGTGCCCGGATCCTGCTGGTAGAACCCCGGATCGGACATGGCGGAGGCCAGCCCGGCCAGCTCCGTCTCCAGCGCCTCGATCCTGCCCGGCAGCTGCTCCAGCTCGCGCGCATCCTTGAAGCTGAGCTTGCGCCGCGCCGGTGCCGGAGTGGCCGCGGCACCCGGCGCGGCCGCTGCGACCGCGGTCGCCGACGCCCTGGCCACCGCTGCGCCGCTGACCGGTACGGCCGGGCGTTGCCGCACCCAGTCGCTGTATCCGCCCACGTACTCGCCGATCACGCCGTCGCCTTCCATCACCATGGTCGAGGTGACCACGTTGTCGATGAAGTCGCGGTCGTGGCTGACCAGCAGCAGCGTACCGGTGTACTCGCCCAGCAGCTCTTCCAGCAGTTCCAGGGTTTCCACGTCCAGGTCGTTGGTCGGCTCGTCCATCACCAGCAGGTTGGAGGGCTGGGCGAACAGCTTGGCCAGCAGCAGGCGGTTGCGCTCGCCTCCGGACAGCCGGGTGATGGGCGCCCGCGCACGCTCGGGCGTGAACAGGAAATCCTGCAGATAGGCATGCACGTGCTTGCGCTTGCCGTTGAACTCGAGGAAGTCCTGGCCCTCGGCCACGTTCTCGATCGCGCTCCAGTCCTCGCGCAAGGTGGCGCGGTACTGGTCGAAATAGGCGATCTGCAGGTTGGTGCCGGTGCGGATCTCGCCGGCGGCCGGCTGCAGCTCGCCCAGCAGCAGCTTCAGCAGCGTGGTCTTGCCGCTGCCGTTGGGGCCGATCAGGCCGATGCGGTCGCCGCGCATGACCAGCGTGGAGAAGTCGCGGACCATCACCCGGTCGCCAAAGGCGAAGGACACGTCCTTGGCCTCGATCACCTTCTTGCCCGAGCTTTCGCCGACCGCCGCCTCCATGCGCACGTTGCCGCCCAGCTCGCGGCGCTGGCTGCGCTCGCTGCGCATCGCCTTGAGCCGGCGCACGCGTCCCTCGTCGCGGGTACGGCGGGCCTTGATGCCCTGGCGGATCCACACCTCCTCCTGCGCCAGCAGCTTGTCGAAGCGGGCATTCTCCTGGGCCTGGGCGTTGAGCCGCTCCTCGCGCCGGCGCTCGTAGTTGGCCCAGTCCCCGGGCCAGCTGGTCACCTGGCCGCGGTCGATCTCGACGATGCGGGTGGCCAGCGCACGCAGGAACCGGCGGTCGTGGGTGACGAAGACCACGCTGCCGTTCCAACCCTTGAGGAACGCTTCCAGCCAGTCGATCGCCTCGATGTCCAGGTGGTTGGTCGGCTCGTCCAGCAACAGCAGGTCCGGCGCGGACACCAGCGCCCGCGCCAGCAGCACCCGGCGCTTCATCCCGCCGGAGAGGCGGCCGAACTCCGCGTCGCCGTCGAGCTCCAGCTTGGTCAGGGTCTCGGCTACCCGCTGGTCCAGTGCCCAGCCATCGGCGGCGTCGATCCTGGCCTGGACCTTGCCCATCGCATCGCCGTCGAACACTTCGGCATGGCTGAGCCGGTGGAACTCGGCCAGCCAGTGGCCCAGGTCCCCCAGTCCACCGGCGACCACGTCGAACACGCTGCCGGCGGCGCCGTGCGGCACTTCCTGCTCCAGCCGGGCGACCCGCACGCCCTGCTGCACGCGCACCTCGCCGTCGTCCGCCTGGAGTTCGCCGGCGATGAGTTTCATCAGGGTGGATTTGCCGGCGCCGTTGCGGCCGATCAGGGCGATGCGCTCGCCCGGTTCGATCACGAGGTCGACGTGTTCCAGCAACAACGGGCCGCCGACGCTGTAGTCGACGTTCTGCAGGGTGATCAAAGGCATCCGCGCATTGTACGCGGCGCGTGCGGCGCCCCGGGCCCCGACCTGCGAGAATGGCGCATGACCGATTTCGCCTCGCTGCCGCTGTCCCCCGCCCTGCGTCCCGGCCTGGATGCCCTGGGGTACACCACCGCCACGCCCATCCAGGCGCAGGCCCTGCCACCGATCCTCGACGGGCGCGACCTGGTCGCCCAGGCACCGACCGGAAGCGGCAAGACCGCCGCCTTCGGTATCGGCGTGCTCCAGCGGCTGGACCCGGCCGAGTCCCGCTGCCAGGCGCTGGTGCTGTGTCCCACGCGCGAACTGGCCGACCAGGTCGGGCGGCAACTGCGCCGGCTGGCCACCGGCATCCCAAATCTCAAGCTGAGCGTGCTGACCGGCGGGGTGGCCCTGGAGCCGCAGATCGCCTCCCTGGAGGCCCACGATCCGCAGGTGGTGGTCGGCACCCCGGGCCGGGTGCAGGAGCTTGCACGTAAACGGGTACTCCACCTGGGCGTGGTCCGCACCCTGGTGCTGGACGAAGCCGACCGCATGCTGGACATGGGCTTCGAGGAACCCGTGCGCGAGATCGCCAACCGCTGCCACGGCCAGCGCCAGACCCTGCTGTTCTCGGCCACCTTCCCCGACACCATCCGCGCCCTGGCCCGCCAGCTGCTGCGCGAGCCGGTCGAGGTCGCGGTGGAAGGCGGCGAGTCGGCGCCGGACATCGACCAGCGCTTCTTCGACGTGGATCCCCAATACCGCCAGAAGGCGGTGGCGGGACTGCTGCTGCGCTACCGGCCCGAATCGGCGGTGGTGTTCTGCAACACCCGCAAGGACGTGGACGAGGTGGCCGGCTCGCTGCGCCAGTTCGGGTTCTCGGCCCTGGCCCTGCACGGGGACATGGAGCAGCGCGACCGCGACGAGGTGCTGCTGCAGCTGGCCAACCGCAGCTGCAATGTCCTGGTGGCCAGCGACGTGGCTGCGCGCGGGCTGGACGTGGAAGACCTGGCGGCGGTGGTCAACTACGAGCTGCCAACCGATGTGGACGCCTACCGCCACCGCATCGGCCGCACCGGACGTGCCGGCCGGCGCGGCCTGGCCCTGAGCCTGGTGGCCGGCCGGGAGAACGCGCGCGCGGAAATGATCGCCGCCGCCCAGGAGCGCCCGCCGCCGCGCGAGGCTTCGCCGCTGGCTACCGGACGTCCGTCGCAGCCGGCCGATGCCCCGATGACCACCCTGCGCATCGATGGCGGCAAGACCGACAAGCTGCGGCCGGGCGACATCCTCGGCGCGCTGACCGGCGAAGCCGGCTTGCCAGGTTCGGCCATCGGCAGGATCGTGATCGGCGCCACCCGCTCCTACGTGGCCATCGCCCATGCGCAGGCGGGCCGTGCGCTGGCACGACTGGAGGCCGGCAAGATCAAGGGCCGGCGCTTCCGGGTGCGGAAGCTCTAGGCGCATCGCCTGGGCGTCCCCGGGGCCGCCCCGCACGTCACCCTGCGGCCTTCGCTACGGGGAATGCCCCCCCGGCGCGCCACGCCTGTCCGCGCTCCGGGCCGCTGCGCTGCCCGGGACGACCAGCCACCGTTGCCGCGACAGGGCCGACCGTCGCGTCCGGGCGCGCGCCCCGCGCGTCTGCATGCTCCGCTGCGCGCTGCCTGGGCCGTACCGCATGCTGCGACGGCGTGCGCCGGCTACGCCCACCTCCGGGGCCGGCCGGGTCCGCAGGCCGCATCGGACCGGGAGGCACCCCCATGAAGCAACGCCCACGGGGGCGCGATGCAGCTACCCGGTGCCACGCGTCGGCTCTCCTGGATCCATAGCCTGGGCGAACCGCCAGGCCGGCTCCGGGATGCGCGGCGAGCGGCCTCAGTACCGCAACAGCGTCAGCAGCGGCGCGTCGGCCTCCCAGCGGCTGCGTCCGCCGAGCGCTTCCAGCTCCATCATTACCATGCCACCCACCAGCCGGGCCTGCTGCTGCGCCAGCAGGCGCGCCGCGGCGGCGAGCGTGCCCCCGGTGGCAAGTACGTCGTCGACCAGCAGTACCCGGCTGCCCGGCGCCACGGCGTCGGCCTGGACCTGCAGGCGGTCGCTGCCGTATTCCAGCGCGTACTGCTCCTCCACCACGGGCCCCGGCAGCTTGCCCGGCTTGCGCAGCGGCACGAACCCGGCGCCCAGCAGCGGGGCCAGGGCGGCGCCGAGGATGAAGCCGCGCGCTTCGCAGCCCGCCACCAGGTCGATCGCCACGCCCCGCCAGGGCGCGGCCAGGTCCTCGAGCATCGCCGCAAAGCCGTCAGCGTCGGCCAGCAGCGGGCAGATGTCGCGGAACCCGATGCCCGGCCTGGGAAAATCGGGCACCTCGCGTATCAGCGAAGCCCAGGCGGGCGCGAGGACGGGCTTGGCAGGCGATGCGGTCACGGACCGGCTCACTCGATCTGGCACCGGGGAGACGGTAACGCCGTCATGAGCTGCAGGACAGCATCGAACACCCGGCACGCTGGCGTGCCCACTCCGGGCGCAGGCCGGCGTGGTGCTCGCGGCCTGGCTGGTCCTCATAGGGCCGGCGCATGACCTCCAGCAACGCTTCCAGCGGGGCCAGGTCGCCGGCCTCGGCCTGGTCGATGGCCTCCTGCGCGAGCCAGTTGCGCGGCACGTAGCGCGGGTTGGCCAGGCGCATGCGTTCGCGACGCTGATCCGGCGTCAGCGGATCGTCCGCCAGCCGCGCCGCATGCCGCGACAGCCAGTCCTGCAGGGCAGGCCTCGCCGCCTCGAACGCAGCGGGCTGGTAGGAGACGCCGGCGAACTGCCCCGGGTCGGTGGCGCCGGGGCCGACCTCGCCCAGGCGGCGGAAGAAAGCGGTCAGGTCGAACCGTCCGGCCTGCAGAACGACGCGCAGGTCCTCGAACAGGGCGACGTCGTCGGCCCCCGCCCGCGCCAGGCCGAGCTTTCCGGCAACCATCTCGCGCTCGGCCCGGGTCCACGCATCGAGGAAGCGCTGCAGCCCCGCCTCCAGCGGCGCGGCGTCCACGAACAGGGGCGCCAGCGCCTGCGCCAACCGGGTGAGGTTCCAGTACGCCACCTGCGGCTGGGTGCCGTAGCGATAGCGGCGGCCCTGCGCATCGGTGGTGTTGGGCGTCCAGTCCGGGTCGTACTCCTCGAGCCAGCCATACGGGCCGTAGTCGATGGTCAGGCCGAGGATGGACATGTTGTCGGTGTTCATGACCCCGTGGACGAAGCCCACCCGCATCCAGCCGGCCACCATCCAGGCGGTGCGTTCGCACACCTGGGCGAACCACTCCGCATCGCCGGCCGGGCCACGGCCGTGCAGGTCCGGGAAATGGTGGCGCTGCACGTGATCGGCCAGCTGCCGCAACAGCGCGGTGTCGCCACGCGAAGCCGGCAGCTCCCAGCTGCCGAAGCGCAGGAAGCTGGGCGCCATGCGGCATACGACCGCCCCCGGCTCGGGGCGCGGATGACCGTCGTAGAACATGTCGCGGACCACGTCCTCGCCGGTGCCGACCAGGCAAAGGGCGCGCGTGGTCGGGATGCCGAGGTGATGCATGGCCTCGCTGCAGACGAACTCGCGCAGGGACGAGCGCAGCACCGCCCGGCCATCGGCGAAGCGCGAGTACGGCGTGCGCCCGGCGCCCTTGAGCTGCAGTTCCCAGCGCTGCCCTCCGCTGCCAAGCGCCTCGCCCAGGGA
>JBQGEI010000009.1:0-3205 GCA_052039535.1 Pseudoxanthomonas sp. | reverse complement strand
TCCA
Organism: Pseudoxanthomonas sp.; assembly: GCA_052039535.1. Lineage (GTDB taxonomy): Bacteria > Pseudomonadota > Gammaproteobacteria > Xanthomonadales > Xanthomonadaceae > Pseudoxanthomonas. The sequence goes on along the minus strand of JBQGEI010000009.1, from coordinate 3,201 downwards.
GGCGCGACTCGCCAGGTGCCGGCGCGCCCGGGTGGGTACCTGCACGTGCGGTGGATGTTGTGGGTATGGAGCTCCCGGGTGCGGCCGGCGGCCTTAGCCGGGCTACGGAGCTGGCCTCGTACTCCGGCGCTACCGGCCAGCCGGTGGCGGAGGAACCGGGACGCCAGCCCCGGGAGCAAGGCCCGGATCCGGCCTTTTGCAGGTTCCGGCGCGGGCGCGGCCCTGAATCGGCCTGCGGGACTTCAAGCCGGTCGCAGCGAGGCCGAAGCGACGGGATGCGATGCCTGGTGCCCGCAGGCAAAGAGGACGCACAGGTCGCCACGGAAGCGGCGGCATGTGCCCGCGGACACGCAGGGCGACAGGCATCGCATCCTGCCGCCCCGGCGCCGTGTCACCCCGGCGTCCTGTAGCTCCGACGCCCTGTCGCTCCGACGCCTGGCGCCGCGACGCCTGTCGCCCGACGTCCTGTCACTCCGACGCCCTGTCGCCCCGACGTCCTGTCACCTCCGCCGCTGCCACTCAGCTCCCCGCGTCCGCGCCCCGCTCCAGCGCGCGCTTCACTTCCTCCAGCGCGTTGGGGTCGTCCAGGGTCGACAGATCGCCCGGGTCGCGCTGCTCGGCCAGCGCCTGCAGCGAGCGGCGCAGCAGTTTGCCGGAGCGGGTCTTGGGCAGCGCGCCGACCAGGTACACGCGGGAGGGCCGGGCGACGGCGCCGAGCTGGCGGGTGACGGTCTGCATCATGTCGCTCGCGGTGCCGGCCAGGTCGCCGTCGCTCTGCCTCAGGGTGGCGAACACCACCGGCACCTGGCCCTTGATCTCGTCGTGCACGCCGACCACCGCCGCCTCGGCCACGGCCGGGTGGCTGGCGATGGATTCCTCGATCTCGCGCGTGCCCAGGCGGTGGCCGGCGACGTTGATGACGTCGTCGGTACGGCCAAGGATGAAGGTGTAGCCCTCCTCGTCGCGGATGGCCCAGTCCAGCGAGCTGTAGAGCTGCTCGCTGAAGTGGCTGAAATAGCTGTGCAGGAAGCGCGCGTCGTCGCCCCACACCGTGCTCAGGCAGCCCGGCGGCAGCGGCGGCTGGATCGCCAGCACGCCCTTCTGCCCCGGTCCGACGTCCGCGCCGGTGTTCTCGTCGATCACCCGCAGGCGGTAGCCTGGCGCCGGCAGCCCTGGCGAGCCGAGCTTGACCGGCTTCATCTCCACGCCGGGCATCAGGGTCAGCACCGGCCAGCCGGTCTCGGTCTGCCAGTAGTTGTCGATCACGGTCTTGCCCAGCGCGCGGGTGATCCAGTCGGCGGTCGGCTCGTCCAGCGGCTCGCCGGCCAGGAACAGGTACTGCAGCTGCGACAGGTCCGCGCTTTCCAGCCACGACGGGTCCTGCTTCTTCAGCACGCGCACCGCGGTGGGCGAGGAGAACATGGTGCGCACGCCGTACTTCTCGCAGATGCGCCACCAGATGCCCGGGTCGGGCGAAGTCGGCAGGCCTTCGTAGAGGATCGAGGTGGCGCCGGCGATCAGCGGGCCATAGACGTTGTACGAATGGCCCACCACCCAGCCGATGTCGGAGGTGGAGAACATCGCCTGGCCGGCGCGCACGTCGTAGATGGCCCACATCGACAGCGCCAGCGCGACCGCATAGCCGCCCACGTCGCGCTGCACGCCCTTCGGTTTGCCGGTGGTGCCGGAGGTGTAGAGGATGTAGCTGGGCTCGTTGGATTCCAGCCATTCCACCGGCACCTGCGCATCGGCGTGGCGCGCGGCCAGAGGGGCGTACTCGAGGTCGCGGCCGGGCTGCATCGGCAGCTCCGCGGCCAGGCCGCGGTTGACCACCAGCACGTGGGCCGGCGGATGCGCGGCTTCTGCCAGCGCCTGGTCCACCAGCGGCTTGAACGGGATCACCTTGCCACCGCGGATGCCGGCGTCGGCGCACACCAGCACCACCGGCCTGGCATCGTCGATGCGCAGCGCCAGGTTGTGCGCGGCGAAGCCGCCGAAGACCACCGAGTGGATCGCGCCGATGCGGGCGCAGGCCAGCATCGCCACGGCCGCCTCGACCGTGTGCGGCATGTAGATCACCACCCGCTCGCCCTTGTGCACGCCCAGCGACTGCAGCACCGCGGCGAAGGTGTTCACCTCGAGGTGCAGCTGGCGGTAGCTCAGCTCGCGTACCTGCCCGGTCTCGGAGGACCAGCCGACCAGGGCCAGCTGTTCGCCACGCGTGGCCAGGTGGCGGTCCACCGCGTTGTGGCACAGGTTGGTGGTGCCGCCGACGAACCAGCGCCGGAACGGCGGGCGGTCGTACGCGAGGATCTGCTGCGGCGGGTCCTTCCAGTCGATCGCGCCGGCCGCCTGCGCCCAGAACGCCTCGGGCTGCTCGATCGAACGCCGGTACATGTCTTCGTAACCCATGGCACGCCTCCCGGGGGATGGATCGAGCATAGACCCGCCCCCACGGCCGGGCGTGTGCGACCTTGGTCGAAAACCGTGCGCCCGGATACGGAAAAGGCCGGTTTTCCCGGCCTTCTCCGCCACCACAGGTTGATCGTGGCGATCAATGCGCCACGCCGGCGGCAGCCTCCCCGGCGGCCTTGCCGGGCCTGGCGCCACGCGGGCCGGCGCCTTTCACGTAGCGGTCGAACCAGGCCAGCATCTCGGCGACGAAGTGCTCGTTGGACTCGCGCGCGGTGTACCAGTGCGGCTCGAACGGCAGCATCACCAGGCGCGCGGTGCCGCCATTGCCGCGGATGGCCTGGAACAGGCGCGGCGACTGCAACGCCTCGGTGCCGGGGTTGGCGTCGTCGCTGCCGTGCACGATCAGCAGCGGCTCGTCGACCTTGTCGGCGTGGAAGAACGTGGAGGCCTGGTCGTAGACCTGCGGCGCGGCCCAGAACGAGCGCCGCTCGCTCTGGAAGCCGAAGGGCGTCAAGGTTTTGTTGTAGCCGCCGCTGGAGGCCACGCCGGCGCGGAACAGGTCGGTATGGGCCAGCAGGTTGGCGGCCATCAGCGCGCCATGGCTGTGGCCGGTGACACCGATGCGCTGCGGGTCTGCCACGCCCAGCTCCACCGCCTTGTCCACCGCGGCCTGCGCATTGGCCACCAGCTGCTCCAGGTAGGTGTCGTAGGCGTTCTTCGGATCACCGACGATGGGGAAGGCGGCGTTGTCGATGATCGCGTAGCCGGCCAGCAGCAGCAGGCGGT
>JBQGEI010000008.1:0-1985 GCA_052039535.1 Pseudoxanthomonas sp. | reverse complement strand
CGGCACCCGGATCGAGATCCTGACCCCGGACTTCCGCGGCAAGGGCCGCATGGAGCGCGCGCTGGAGATCCTGGCGGCCAATCCGCCGGACGTGTTCAACCACAACATCGAGACCGTGCCGGACCTGTACCGCAACGTGCGTCCGGGCGCGGACTACCAGTGGTCGCTGACCCTGCTGAAGAACTTCAAGGCACAGCACCCGTCGATCCCGACCAAGTCCGGGATCATGCTCGGCCTGGGCGAGACGATGGAGCAGGTGCAGGCGACCCTGCGCGACCTGCGCGCGCACGACGTGGACATGGTCACCATCGGCCAGTACCTGCAGCCGACCGCGCACCACCATCCGGTGATGCGCTACTGGACGCCGGACGAATACAAGGCGCTTGAGGAGTACGGCTATTCGCTGGGCTTCAGCCATGTCGCCTCCGGGCCGATGGTGCGCTCGTCCTACCACGCCGACCGCCAGGCCGCCGGCGCCGGGGTCGCGGCCTGAGCAGGCGGGCGACGACGGCCAGCCACACCCGCGGGCACCGGGCCCGTCGCCTCCGGAAGCAAGCGCGTTCCTGTTCACTTTTCCGTACGCCGCAGCCGCTAGCCTGCGGTGGACCTTTCCTGCGCCTGCGGCAGCGCGGTCGGCAACTTCCGGAGCCGGCCGTGGTCCCAGCTGCATGACCCGACCCCCAACGGCCAAGCGCGGCCCGAGCCCCCGCATGAACTCCAGACTCACCGCTGCACTGTTCGCCTTCCTGCTGGCCGTTCCCGCCGTCCTGCTCGCGCGCAACGAGCTGCCGGCGCAGGTCGCGCTGGCCCCGACTGCGGACCAGGCGACCACCTCCAAGCTGGTCTACGGCCTGCTGTCGGACAGCCGCTACGCGTACCGGCCGCGCCCGGCCGACGACGCGATGTCCGGCGACATCTTCGAGCGCTTCCTCGAGGCGCTCGACGGCAACAAGCAGTTCTTCACCGCCGCCGACATCGCCCGCTTCGAGCCCTATCGCCACCGCATGGCCGATGCGGTCCGCAGTGGCGACCCGGCGCCGGCGTTCGCGATGTTCTCGGTGTACCGCCAGCGGGTGGACGAGCGGGTGGCCCAGGCGCGCAAGCTGCTTGGCCAGGGCCAGCAGTTCGACTTCAGCGGCCAGGAGCGCTGGAACTACGACCGCGAGGATGCGCCGTGGGCGGCCGATGCCGCCGCGCTGGACGCGATCTGGCGCAAGTCGGTGATGAACGACTGGCTGCGGCTGAAGCTCGCCGGCAAGGAGCCGGCGGAGATCCGCAAGACCCTGGACCGGCGCTACGTGCAGATCGGCCGGTCGGTCGAGCAGCTCAAGAGCGAGGACGTGTTCTCGCTGTTCCTCAACGCCTACACCGCGTCGATCGACCCGCACACCAACTACCTCAACCCGCGCACGGCCGAGAACTTCAACCAGGCCATGTCGCTGTCGCTGGAAGGCATCGGCGCGCAGCTGCAGCGCCAGGACGACGTGGTGGTGATCCGCGAGATCATCCCCGGCGGTCCGGCGGCGATGGACGGCACGCTCAAGGCCGGCGACCGCATCGTGGGCGTGGGCCAAGGCAGGTCCGGCGCGGTCGAGGACGTGATCGGCTGGCGCATCGACGACGTGGTCGCCAAGATCCGCGGCGCCAAGGACACCCAGGTGCGGCTGGAGTACATCGCCGCCGAGGACGGCGTGGACGGCGAGCACCGCGTGGTCACCCTGACCCGCGCCCGCGTCCAGCTGTCCGAGCAGGCGGCCAAGAGCAAGCTCTACAACATCCCGGCCCAGGACGGGCTGCCGGCGCGCAAGATCGGCGTGATCGAGTTGCCGACCTTCTACCAGGATTTCGAGGGCCGCCGCCGCAACGGCCGCGACTACACCTCCGCCACCCGCGACGTGGCCGATCTGCTGGCCAAGTTCAAGGCCCAGCAGGTCGATGGCGTGGTCCTCGACCTGCGCAACAACGGCGGCGGATCGCTGGACGAG
>JBQGEI010000007.1:0-3391 GCA_052039535.1 Pseudoxanthomonas sp. | reverse complement strand
GGCGAGGCGTTCGAGGACCTGTCCAAGAAGCTGCAGTCGATCGTGTTCCCGGGCATCCAGGGCGGTCCGCTGATGCACGTGATCGCGGCCAAGGCCGTGGCCTTCAAGGAGGCGCTGGAGCCGGAGTTCAAGGCCTACCAGCAGCAGGTGGTGAAGAACGCGCAGGCCATGGCCAACACGCTGATCGCGCGCGGGTACAAGATCGTCTCCGGCGGCACCGAGAACCACCTGATGCTGGTGGACATGATCGGCAAGGACGTGTCCGGCAAGGATGCGGAGGCCGCGCTGGGCAAGGCCCACATCACCGTCAACAAGAACTCGGTGCCCAACGACCCGCGCTCGCCGTTCGTGACCTCCGGCCTGCGCCTGGGTACCCCGGCGGTAACCACCCGCGGCTACACCGAGGCCGACTGCGTGGACCTGGCCAACTGGATCGCCGACGTGCTCGACGCGCCGAACGACGACAGCGTGATCGAGGCCGTCAAGGCGAAGGTCACCGAGCAGTGCCGCAAGTACCCGGTCTACGGTTGAGCACGCACCGGTCCCGGGCCGTCGCCCGGGGCCTGGCGCTGGTCCTGGCGGTGGCGGGCGTCCCCGCCTTCGCCAGCGACGCGCCAGTGCGCTCGTCCGCCCTGGACTACACCGATCCGGCCGCGCGCCACCAGCCGGTGACCTGCAAGGAAGGCGACCGCGAGCGCGAGCCCGGGCGCAGCCTCGGCGACGTGTTCGGCGAGCAGTGGCCCGAGCAGCCACGACCACTGCCCGGCGGCGAGACCCGCAAGGCCCATGTGCGGGCCGTGCAGTTCAGCCGGGACATCGTGCGCGGCGCCCCCGCGCAGCGCGGCCTGGTCGTGGTGGCGGTGCTGGTCGACCCGGCCGGCAAGCCGCTGGCGGCTCGCCCCATCTGCGCCACCACCGATGGTTACGACAACAAGGCCCGGCGCCTTGCCCTGCGCAGCTTCTACGAGCCGGCGCTGGTCAACGGGCAGGCGGTGACCAGCGTGGCCATGCTCATCGTTCCGTTCGCGGGCGGCGCCCGCTGAGGAAAACCCCATGCATTGCCCCTTCTGCCAGCACAACGACACCCGGGTGATCGACTCGCGCGTGTCCGAGGACGGCGCCACCATCCGTCGCCGCCGCGAATGCGAGGCCTGCGGCGAGCGTTTCTCCACCCTGGAAACGGTGGAGCTGAAGCTGCCGTCCATCATCAAGAGCGACGGCCGGCGCGAGCAGTTCGATGCCAAGAAGCTGCGCCAGGGCTTCGACCGCGCGCTGCAGAAGCGCGCGGTGCCCGAGGAGCAGGTCGAGGCCGCGGTCCGCGCGGTGGTCCACGCGGTGCGCATGAGCGGCGAGCGCGAGCTGGCGTCCCGGCGCATCGGCGAGTTCGTGATGGACGAGCTGCGCAAGCTCGACCACGTGGCCTACGTGCGCTTCGCCTCGGTCTACCGCAGCTTCCAGGACGTGGCCGACTTCCGCGAGGAGATCGAGAAGCTCGAGCGCGGCCTGCCCTCGAGCGAGCAGCTGCCGCTGCTGGAAGCCGCGGCGCTGGCTTCCGGCCAGGCCCGCGCCGGCGAACGGGCGAAGAAGCGCTGAGCTGGCCGGTGCGCATCGACTGGCTCAGCGCGCATCCGCGGCATGCCGCCGCGCTGGCACAGGCGCACGTGCAGGCCTTCGGTGGGCTGCTGCCCGACTGGACCACGGCCCAGGCGCTGGCCGAACTGCGCGCGCACCAGCGCCCGGCGACCATCCCCTGCACCCTGGTGGCGCTGGATGATGACGGCGACTGGCTTGGTTCGGTGAGCCTGCTGGCCGAGGATCACCCCGGCATCCCGCAGTATTCGCCGTGGCTGGCCAGCCTGTACGTGCGCCCGGAGGCGCGGGCCGCCGGTACCGGCCGCGCCCTGGTGGCGCGCGCGGTGTCCGAGGCCGGCGCGCTGGGCGTCGAAACCCTCTATCTCTACTGCACGCCCGCCGTGGCCGGTTGGTACCTCGGCCTCGGCTGGCGCGGGCACGAGCTGCTGCACCTCGGGCCACTGGTGGTCCACGTGCTCGCGATCCACTGCCGGGAACAGGCATGACCACGACGTTCGACGCCTTCGACCACGCCTGCATGGCACGCGCGCTGCAGCTGGCCGCGCACGGGCTGTACACCGCGCGCCCCAATCCGGTGGTCGGCTGCGTCATCGCCAGGGGCGGCGAAACCGTGGGCGAAGGCTGGCATCCCCGTGCCGGCGAGCCGCATGCCGAAGTCTTCGCCCTGCGCCAGGCCGGGGAGCGCGCGCGCGGTGGCACCGCCTACGTGACGCTGGAGCCCTGTGCCCACCACGGCCGCACGCCGCCCTGTGCCGAGGCGCTGGTGCAGGCCGGCGTGGCGCGGGTGGTGGCGGCCATGCGCGATCCGTTCCCGCAGGTCGATGGCGCCGGCCTGGCCCGGCTGCAGGCCGCCGGAATCGAGGTGGCGGCCGGCCTGATGGAGGCCCAGGCCCGCGAGCTCAACCGCGGCTTCATCTCGCGCGTGACCCGCTCGCGGCCGTGGCTGCGGGTCAAGCTCGCCGCCAGCCTTGACGGCCGTACGGCAATGGCCAGCGGCGAGTCGAAGTGGATCACCCGCGCGGCGGCGCGGGCCGACGTCCAGCGCTGGCGCGCACGCAGCGGCGCGATCCTCACCGGCGCCGACACCGTGCTGGCGGACGATCCGTCCCTGACCGTGCGGCTGGGCGACCAGGCCCCGTTCCAGCCGCCGCTGCGGGTGGTGCTCGACAGCCGCCTGCGCAGCCTGGCGATGCCGAAGGTGCGCGACGGGACTGCGCCCACGCTGTACCTGCACGGGCCGGACGCGGTGCCCCCGGCAGGGCTGCAGGCCGACTTCGCCGCGGTGCCGTTGCGCGAAGGGCGCCTGGACCTTGAGGCCGTGCTGGAGCGGCTGGGCGAGCGCGGCATCAACGAGGTCCAGGTCGAGGCCGGTCCGGCCCTGTGCGGCGCGCTGCTGTGTGCGGGCCTGGTCGACGAACTGCTGCTGTACCAGGCGCCGGTGCTGCTGGGCGACGGCGCGCGCCCGCTGTTTGCCGGCATGGGCATCGAGACGATGGCCGGAACGGTCCGGCTGCGGCTGGTCGAGTCGGTGGCGGTGGGCGCGGACCGCCGCCTGCTGCTGCGCCCGGAATGACGAAGGGCCCCGCAGGGCCCTCCGTCGCAGGTACGCGCGCGGCGCGCTGCCTCAGAAGCTGGCGCGCACGCCCACGCTGTAGCGGGTGGCGTCCTCGATCACTTCCACTTCGCCCACCAGGCCCCAGGTGCGGTTGAAGGCGACCTGGCCGCCGAGGTAGCCGGCGAAGGAACCTTCGACGTCGCTGCCGTCGATGTAACCGGCCCTGGCCCACAGCTCGGTACG
>JBQGEI010000006.1:0-8410 GCA_052039535.1 Pseudoxanthomonas sp. | reverse complement strand
GAAATCGAGGTAGTTCGGATTCATCCGTTGTCCGGTGCTGCCGGGGTGTGCGGGAAGCGGGGGAGTGTAGCCGAACACACGTGATCGGACCGGACCGTACGGTACGGTTCCGGACCGCCGCCGCGGCTTGCGCGGGCCGCCAGGGGGGCGGTAGAGGTCGCCGACGCCGCGGGTGTAACGTCTGCATTGCACCGTGCCGGCCCCAGGGGCCCGGGCGGGCACTGGCAGGGGGCGGGGCGCGGCCCCGGCACAGGGGGAATCGATGTTCGGATCCAGGATCGTGCCGGTCGTGCCGGCGCTGGCGCTGCTGTTGCTGCTGTCGCTGTGCGCGCGGGTCGGAGCGCAGGGGCCGGAGGTCGACCCGGCACGCTGGGGCGACCTGGCGCGGCTGGCCGGCAGCGAATACCGGCAGGCCAACGGCAGCGGGTTCCGGGTGGAATGGCGGGTGCCGGGCCAGGAGCTGGCGCTGGTCGAGCTCAAGGGCGGCCAACCCACCGGCCGCGGAAGCGTGGTCCGCACATCTGGCGCAAACCTGCGCATGACCACCCAGCTCTTTGGGGGAAGCCTGGAACTGGACGGCACGGTCCGGCCGGACGGCGCGGTGTTCTTCATCCGCGATGGCCTGGTAAAGATGCCCCACAGCTACGCGGTCGGGCCGGCCGGCGAGTTGCTGATGCTGCTGCCCACCCGCGTGGACGGACAGTGGGTGGACCATCCCGAGGCCACCACGGTCTACGCCAGGCAGAATCCGGTGCCCGCGCCTGCGCCGGTACCGGCCGCCCCGGCACCGGTGCCGGCTGCGCCGCCCCCGGCCCAGGCGGCGACGCCCGCGACCGGCTGGGGCGACCTGGCGCGCCTGGCCGGCGGCGAATACCGCAATGCGACCGGCAGCGGCTATCGCGTGCAGTGGCGCGTGCCGGCCGAGGTGCTGGAGGTGGTCGAGCTCAAGCCCGGCAAACAGGACGGTTACACCGCCGAGGTCCGGCTGGTGGGCGGCGGACTGGCATGGACCATCCGGCGCCAGCTCGGCGTGGTCCAGGAATGGCACGGCACCGTACGCGATGACGGTTCGGTGTTCTTCATCCGCGAGGGACTGGCGAAGATGCCCTATGGCATCGCGATCAGCCCCGGCGGCCACCTGGTCCACCAGCTGGTGATGCAGGAAGGCGGGCAGTGGGTCGTCCGGCCGGGGCATTCACAGCTGTACACCCGTCAGGACGCCACTGCCGGCAGCCCCAGCGTGGCGGCAGCGCCGGTTCCAGCCCCGGCCCCCACACCGGTCCCCACGCCAACACCGGCACCCGCACCGGCAACGGCAACGGAAGCCGAAGCGACAGTGGCCGGCACCGCCCCGGCACCCGCGATCCCGTCCGCACCCCCCGCCGGCCAAGCGGCCGCGGCGGCGCCTGCGCCCGGGCCGGCCACGGCGGCCGCCGTAGCCGCTCCCGCGCCACCCATCCAGCCGGCGCCGGCCCTGACCGGCTACGACTACGCCCTGCAGTCGGCCTGGGAGAACACCTGCGATGCCGGGGCAGTCGTGGACAGTCCGTTCTGCGACTCGATCCGCAACCAGGTGTCCTGGCGGCAGCAGGCCGGCGCCCTGGTTGGACTGGACCTGTCCGCCCCTGCTGCCGGGCCGGCGCGCGTGTACGCGCCCGCCGACGCGGCCGCCGAGCAGGAGGCGGAGGCGCGCTGGGGTCGACTGCTGCTGGGGCTGGTGGACCGGACGACGTTCCGCTACCGCTTCGAGCCACAGCGGGAGACCAGCCCCGACCAGACCAAGCGCTACGCCTGGATCTCGCCCTGGAACGAGCTGGGCGTCTACCAAGAGAGCCCTGGCAAAAGCGAGCTCGACCGCAGCTTCCGCTTCAACCATGCGGCCCGGCGGCTGGAGGTCACCGGTCCGGATGCGGGCTGGATCGGCTGGGTGGTGCCGCAGTCCGACGGCAGCATCGTGCTTGACTACCTCGCCCACGGCGGGTCACGCGACAAGCTGTCGCGCAAGCGGCTGGCCGATGGCGGATATCACTCCAGGTTCCAGAAACTGGAAAACGGCGCCTGGCAGACCGTGTATGAACTCTGGGAAGTGGAGAAGACGCCCGAATGGCTCGCCGACTGGCACGCGTGGAAGCAGCGTGAGGCGGCGGAGAAAGCGCGCCTCCAGGCCCAGATCGATGCAGCGTTCAACATGCAGGTGGTGGACGATTACGACGCCGAGGCGGAGTGGGAAATGGAGCAGGAGCGGCAGCAGAAGGCCGCGGCCTGGAACCGCATGAGGGAGGCCAGCGAGCGCGGGCTGGCCGAATCGCTGGGTCGACTGAACGATACCGTCGCCTCGATCGAGGCCCAGCGCGCCCAGCAGCGCCAGCGCGAACTGGCGGCGCAGCAGGCCGCCGAGGACGCGCAACGCCAGCGCGAGATCGCCAACGCGCGTGCCGCGACCCAGCGCCAGTACGAGGAAGCCCAGCGGCTCGAGGCGCAGCGCCGGGCCGCCGAGCAGCAGCGCGCGGCCGCCGCCGCGACCCTTGCGGGCGCGTCGCGGGCAGCCTCGCTCCCCGCCCCCCAGAACGGGAGCGCATCGACGCTGGAGGATGCCAACCGTTGCGTGACCCGGCCCGCGGTCGGGCCCAACACCAACTGCCAGCGCGGGATCGCCGCGGCGGTCAGCAACCAGTGCCCGCAGCCGGTGGACATCCGGCTGTGCACGAAGACCGTCGCCGGCTGGGACTGTGGCGTGGTCTACGGCCTTGACCCGGGGCGCAGCTGGAGCCAGGCCTGGTGCGAGGGCACCCCGGACGTGTTCATGGACGCCCGCTCCAGCGCCAGCAACCGCCCGCTCGCCCGGCCCTGAGCCGCGGCGGGCGGCGCCGCCCGTGCCGGCGTGCTTCAGGCCGCGTCCGGCAGCCTGGCCACGACCTTGATCTCGAACTGGAAGCCGTACAGCCACTCCACGCCCACCGCGGTCAGCGATGGATGCGGGGCCTGCCCCCAGTACTCGGGCACGATCTGCCACACGCGCTCGAAGATCGCCTGCGCATCGACCATGAAGACGGTCACGTCGACCACGTCGTCGAACGTGCAGCCGGCGGCGGCCAGCACGGCGTTGAGGTTGTCGAACGCGCGCCGCACCTGCGCCTCCAGCACGGGCTCCGGCGAGCCGTCCTCGCGGCTGCCGACCTGGCCGGACACGAACAGCAGGCCGCCGGCGCGCACGGCGGGGGAATAGCGGTTGCGCTCGTACAGGGCGCGCCGGCCCTCGGGAAACACCACGTCGCGGGTTGCCATCGTCAGCTCCATTGCTTGGCCGGCGCGTCGGCCGGCAGGGGCTGGCCACTGTAGGCAGGGCCAGGCGGCGGATATACCGCGCAGGGCCGGTTTGACTGTTTGTAGAATCCAAACAATCCAGTGCCCAGGGCTTCCCGATGGACCGGTTCGACGCGATGCAGGCCTTCGTGCGCGTGGTGGAGACGGGCAGCTTCACCCGTGCCGCCGCCAGCCTGGGCCTTGGCCGGGCCACGGTCACCCAGCTGGTGCAGCAGCTGGAGACGCGGCTGCGGGTGCGGCTGCTGGAGCGCACCACCCGGCGGGTCGCGGTCACCGCCGACGGCGCCGCCTTCCACGAGCGTGCGGTGCGCCTGCTGGCCGACCTGGACGATGCCGAAGCCAGCCTCTCCCGCGCGGCGGCCGCGCCACGCGGACGCCTGCGGGTGGACGTGCCGGCACCGCTGGCCTCGACCGTCGTGGTCCCGGCGCTGCCCGGCTTCCACGCCCGCTACCCGGACATCGACCTGGTGCTTGGGGCCAGCGACCGGGTGGTGGACCTGATCGGCGCCAACGTCGACTGCGTGGTGCGCGGCGGCGAACTGGCCGATGCCTCGCTGGTGGCCCGGCGCCTGGCAAGGCTGGAGCTGGGGGTGTACGCCTCGCCGGGTTACCTGGCGCGGGCAGGCATGCCCTCCCATCCGCGCGAGCTGGACGCGCCGCCGCACCACGCGGTGGGCTTCCTGTGGGCCCGCAACGGCAAGCCCCTGGCCGCTGCCTTGCGGCGCGACGGCGAAAGCGTGCCGCTGCAGGCGCGCCCTCGGCTGCTGGTGGATGACGGCAACGCCTTCGTCGCTGCCGCCGTGGCGGGACTGGGGGTGGCCTGGCTGCCTGCCTACATGGCGGCCGGGCCCCAGGCGCGCGGCGAGCTGGTGCGCCTGTTCCCGGACTGGCAGCTGCCGCCGATGACCCTGTCCCTGGCCTGGCGGCCACGGCCGCATGTCAGCGCGCGCCTGCGGGCCTTCATCGACTGGATGGTGGAGCTGATGGCGCCGCTCGACGCCGGGCCGGCCGGCTGAGCGTTCAGTTCACCCAGGGGCGGCCGATGGCCACCTTCACCGCGCGCACCTGGGCCATGCCACGCAGGGCATCGAGCAGCGGCGGGGCGATGCGCACGCCGTTGCCGCCGGCCAGGTCCAGCACGCCGGTGGCGCCCTGGCCCTTGCCGCCGACCTGCACGTGCAGCCGCAGCGGGGTGGGGCCGGGGCGGTGGCGCGCCAGCACCGCGTCGACCCGCTGCCAGACCTGGGCATCGCGCAGGTCCACCCGCAACGACAGCCGCTGCGCATGCTGGGCGCACAGCTGCTCGAAGTCCCATGCCTGCTTCAGGCGCAGGCTCCAGCCGCCGTTGAATTCGTCCTCGCGCAGGCCGCCCTGGACCACCAGCACCCGGTCGCGTACCAGCAGGCTGGACAGCTCGGCGGCGGCCTCGGCGAACACGCCGCATTCCAGCCGGCCGCGGCCGTCCTCCAGCTGCACGAACACCTGGCTGTCGCCCTTGCGGCGCAGGCCGACCACCATGCCGGCGACCACCACCTGCACCTCCGGGCGCCAGCTGCGCTTCTCGCTGGCCCCGCTGGTGCCGGCGGCCCACAGCTTGTCCAGCTCGCCCAGGTCGCTGCCGACCACCCCGCGCACGTCCTCGCGATAGGGATCGAACGGATGGCCGCTGAGGTAGTGGCCCAGCGTGTCGCGCTCGCCGTCCAGCCGCTGCCGCAGCGGCCACTCGCCGCATTCGGGCAGGTCCAGCTGCAGCGCCGGACCGGTATCGGCCGCCATGCCGAACAGCGAGACCTGGCCGGCGGCCGCCTCGCGGGCCATCTGGTCGGTGGCCTTCAGCACTTCCGGCAGCTGCAGCATCAGGCTGGCGCGGTTGCGGCCCAGCGCGTCCAGCGCGCCGGCATTGACCATCGCCTCCAGCGCACGCCGGTTGAGCTTGGTCGAGTCCACCCGGCGGCAGAAGTCCAGCAGGTCGGCGAACTCGCCGCCGGCGTCGCGCTCGGCCACGATCGCCTCGCACAGCCCACGGCCCACGCCCTTGATCGCACCCAGGCCGTAACGGATGGTGTCCGGCGCCACCGCCTCGAACATGAAGGGCGAATCGTTGATCGCCGGTGGCAGCACGGTCAGGCCCAACCCGCGCGCTTCGGCCAGGAAGCCCACCACCTTGTCGGTGTTGTCCATGTCCGAGGACAGGGTCGCGGCCATGAACTCGGCCGGGTAATGCCGCTTGAGCCAGGCGGTCTGGTAGGAGACCAGCGCGTAGGCGGCGGCGTGCGACTTGTTGAAGCCGTAGCCGGCGAACTTCTCCATCAGGTCGAAGATTTCGTCGGCTTTCTTCTGCTCGACCCCGCCCCTGGCCGCACCCTCGCGGAACATCTCGCGGTGCTTGGCCATCTCCGCCGGGATCTTCTTGCCCATCGCGCGGCGCAGCAGGTCGGCGCCGCCCAGCGAGTATCCGCCGACGATCTGCGCCATCTGCATGACCTGCTCCTGGTACACCATGATGCCGTAGGTGTCGGCCAGGATGGCCTCGGTGCGCGGGTCGGGGTAGATGATCTCCTGCTGGCCGTGCTTGCGCGCGTTGAAGTCCGGGATCAGGTCCATCGGGCCCGGGCGGTACAGCGACACCAGCGCGATCAGGTCCTCGAAGCGGTCCGGACGCGCGTCCTTCAGCAGGCGGCGCATGCCCGAGGATTCGAACTGGAACACCGCGCCGGTGTTGCCGTTGGCGAAGATGTCCTTGTAGGTCGGCGCGTCGTCCAGCGGCAGGGTGGCGATGTCCAGCGGCGGGATGCCGGCGCGCTGGTGGCGGCGGTTGATCGCCTTCACCGCCCAGTCGATGATCGTCAGCGTGCGCAGGCCCAGGAAGTCGAACTTCACCAGGCCCACTTCCTCCACGTCGTTCTTGTCGAACTGGGTGACCGGGTTCTTGCCCAGGCCGTCGTGGTCGTGTTCGGCGAACAGCGGGCAGAAGGTGTGCAGCGGCGTGGGCGCGATCACCACGCCGCCGGCGTGCTTGCCGGCGTTGCGGGTCAGGTCCTCCAGCTGGCGCGCCAGGTCGATCAGGTCGCGCACGTCCTCCTCGCTGCCGTAGCGCTGGATCAGCTCGGCCGAGGCCATCTCGCTGTCCTTGCCTTCGCCCATGGCGTCCTTCAGCGAGATGCCGAGGATGTTGGGGATCAGCTTGGCCACGCCGTCGACGAAGCCGTAGGGGAAGCCGAGCACGCGACCGGCGTCGCGCACCACGGCCTTGGCCGCCATGGTGCCGTAGGTGATGATCTGGCTGACCCGCTCGCGCCCGTACTTGCGGGCGACGTAGTCGATCACCTCGTCGCGCCGGTCCATGCAGAAGTCGATGTCGAAGTCCGGCATCGACACGCGTTCGGGGTTGAGGAAGCGCTCGAACAGCAGGTTGTAGGGCAGGGGATCGAGGTCGGTGATCTTCAGCGCCCAGGCCACCAGCGAGCCGGCGCCCGAGCCGCGGCCCGGGCCGATCGGGATGTCCTGGTTCTTGCCCCACTGGATGAAGTCGGCAACGATCAGGAAGTAGCCGGGGAAGCCCATCTTGATGATGGTGTCCAGCTCGAAATCCAGCCGCTCGATATAGTCCTGGCGGGTCTTGCCCGGCGCCAGCGGGTTCTTCTCCAGGCGCTCGGCCAGGCCGGCGTGCGACTGCTTGCGGATCCAGCTGTCCAGGGTCTCCTCGTCCGGCACCGGGTAGTCCGGCAGCGCGTACTTGCCCAGGGTCAGCTCGAGGTTGCAGCGGCGCGCCAGCTCGACGGTGTTGGAGATCGCATCGGGCACGTCGGCGAACAGCGCGGCCATCTCGTCGGCCGACTTCAGGTACTGCTCGGGGCTGTAGTCGCGCGGCCTGCGCGGATCGTCCAGCACCCGCCCGGAGGCGATGCACACCCGCGCCTCGTGCGCGTCGAAGCCGGCCCGGTCCAGGAAGCGCACGTCGTTGGAGGCCACCACCGGGATGCCGCGCGCGGCCGAGGCATGCAGGGCGAAGCGGTTGAACGCCTCCTCGCCCTCGCGCCCGGTGCGGGTCAGTTCCAGGCACAGGTTGCCGTCGAAATCGCGCTGCCAGTCGGCCAGCTGCTGTTCGGCCAGGTCGTGGCGGCTCTCGCCGGCCAGGCGTCCGGCCAGGCTTTCGCGGCCTGCCAGCAGGATCAGGCCGCTGCCGCACTCGCGCACCCACTCCGGGCGCACGGCCACGCCGCCTTCCTGGCGATGGCCTTCCATCCAGGCGTGGGTCAGCAGGCGCGAGAGGTTGAGGTAGCCGCCGTGGTCGCGCACCAGCGCGGTCAGGCGCCACGGGGCCTCGCCCGGGGCGCCGGCCACCACCAGGTCCGCGCCGGCCACCGGTTTGATGCCCACCGCCTCGGCCGCCTTGTAGAACTTGATCAGGGCGAACAGGTTGTTGAGGTCGGTGACCGCCAGCGCCGGCAGCCCCAGTTCCACCGCGCGGCTCAGCAGGTTGGGCTGCTTGGCCTTGGCCGGGTCGGCCTGGTCCGGTTTGCCGGGCACGCGGATGGTCGAGTCCGCAAGCGAAAACTCGGTGTGGACGTGGAGGTGGACGAAGCCGGACATGCGGCGGTCAGGGTACCGGCGGTGCCGGGGGGCAACAAGGCTTGACGCGGGCCCGGGGCCCGGGGTGCGGCGGTGCCAGCGACGACCTCGGGCAGGCCCGCCGGGCGGCGGGATCGGGGATGATGGCGGCCCTCGAACCCAAGCAATGGAGTGTCCCGTGGACCCGACGGACCTGAAGCCGATCGCCCCGGCCGAGCGCAACCTGCTGCTCGATGCGCTGCGCGGCACGGCGCTGCTGGGCATCCTGCTGATGAACATGGAGGCGTTCAACGGCCCGGTGCTGGCCTCGGGCACCGGCGTGGACCCGACGCTGGCCGGCGCCGACCGGGTGGTCGACGCGCTGGTCTACTTCTTCGTGCAGGGCAAGTTCTTCACCCTGTTCTCGCTGCTGTTCGGGATGGGTTTCCTGGTGATGTCCTCGCGCGCCGACGCGGCCGGCCGCCCGTTTGCGGGCACCTACCTGCGGCGCATGGCGGTGCTGCTGTGCATCGGC
>JBQGEI010000005.1:0-4362 GCA_052039535.1 Pseudoxanthomonas sp. | reverse complement strand
CTGCGAGCTGCTGGGCGCCACCGCGGGCGACCTGGCCCTGATGTACGGGGCCCGCCGCGTCTACCTGGCCGGCGGCATCCTGCCGCGCATGGCGCCGTTCCTGTCGGCCAGCGGCTTCGCGGCGCGCTTCGTGGACAAGGGTCCGATGCGCTCGGTACTGGAGCAGGTCCCGGTGGGACTGGTGGAGCACGGGCAGCTCGGCCTGATCGGCGCTGCGAGCTGGTACCTGGACGGCCACGCCTCGCCGGGCTGACCGGCATGGCACCGGTGCCGGATGCGTACGCCCGCGGATCGGTGCGTAGCTTGCAGGGCGGCGCGCTTCCTGCACACGCCGGTAGCTGCCGCGGTTGACGGCACAACAGGCAAGCGCATGCGGACAGCCATTCCAGTGCCCGGCCGGTAACCCGACCGCTGCATCACTCCCGCGAGACGAGCAACACCCTGTCTTGTCCATCGCGGCAAGACCGCCCGCGCCGCGCGGCCGTCAGCCGTCATCCGCGTGCCTGCCGCACCCGATGCTGCCGGACCTCCCGCACTACACCTTGATGTACCAGCCACGCCGGTCCATCCAGCGAACGACCTGCCACCACAGGCCCACGAATGCCAGGGCAAACGCCAGGGACGGCAGGTAGGGGCCGACACGCGGGGTCATCCACCCGGCGAACGCCTGGCGGTACAGCGGCTCCCACAGGCCAAGGCCGGCCAGCGCGTAAACCATCAGCGCCGATCCGGCATAGGCGGCGATCGCGTTGACCCCGAAGGCACGGCCCAGCGCCGGCCAGCCACGACGGTCGACCAGCGCGTGCGCCACGGCCAGGGCCAGCAGCGCCCAGCCGCCGGTCCACAGCACGTACGACGGCGTCCACAACTGCTTGTTCCAGGGCATCCATGGCGTGCAGGCCCACCCCAGCAGCAGGGCCAGCGCTGCAGCGGCCCACAGCCGCCGGATCCGTCCGGCACGCAGCCAGTCGCCAGCACGCAGGCCGAGCACGGTGGTGGCCAGCGCGCCGAGGGTGCTGGGCAGGCCTTCGGGATCGTGGCCACGGCCGCTGGACGGGTCGTGCTGGTACAGCCAGGGCCCCAGCAGGGCATGGTCGATGCGACTGGCGATGTTGTCGTACGGGGCGAGGCTGCCGCCGGCCGCCAGCAACATCCACCAGCCGGCCAGCAACCCAACCAGCAGCAGCCATTGCCCACGCGGACGCAGGTACAGGGCGGCTGCGCCGGCCACCAGGAAGCACAGCCCGATCCGCTGCAGCACGCCCCAGGGCCGGTAATGCGGCAGCTCCAGCCACCACCACGCCAGCAGGTGCAGCAGCAGGCCCAGGCCGAGGATGCGCAGCGCCCGCGTCGCCACCGCCTGCATCAGCCGCGCGCGACCGGCTCCGGCCTGCGCCCGTGGCACCACGCCCAGGGCGATCGAGACGCCGACGATGCACAGGAAGAACGGGAACACCAGGTCGGTGGGCGTGCAGCCGTGCCATTGCGCGTGCAGCAGGGGCGCGTAGACATGGCCCCAGTCGCCCGGCGTGTTGACCAGCAGCATCGCCGCCACGGTGATGCCGCGCAGCGCGTCGATCGAAGCCAGGCGTGGCGCGTTGGCGCTGCCGGCGGCGCTCATGCGATCCGCGGCGCCGACGACCCGGTCACGCCACGTCCTCGCGCGCGCCGGCGATCCAGGTGGAACGCACGGCCAGCGCGTCGTCCAGCAGCACCAGGTCGGCCTGCCAGCCCGGGGCGATGCGCCCCAGCCGGCTCTCCAGGCCGAGGAACTGCGCCGGGTAGGTGGAGGCCATGCGCGCGGCTTCCTCCAGCGGCAGGCCCAGCAGGTGCACGCAGTTGCGCACCGCCGTGGCCATGTCCAGCGCCGAGCCGGCCAGTGCGCCGGCGGCATTGCGGACCACGCCATCGACCGCGGCGATCACCTCGCCGTACAGCGCGAAGGATGGATCGTCCGAACCCACCATCGGCATCGCGTCGGTCACCAGGAACACCTTGCCGCGCGGCTTGGCCGCCAGCGCCACGCGCAGCGCACCGGGATGCACGTGCACGCCATCGACAATCACCCCGCACCAGCTGTCGCGATCCTCCAGCGCCGCGCCCACCACGCCCGGCTCGCGACCCTGGAGCGGCGACATCGCGTTGTACAGGTGGGTGAAGCCGCGCAGCCCCGCTTCCAGCCCGGCACGCGCCTGCTCGTAGCTGGCGGCGGTATGGCCGGCGACGACGATCGCGCCACGCGCGACCATCGCCCGGATCGTGTCCGGCGGCACCTGTTCCGGGGCCAGGGTGATCAGGGTGACGCCGTTGGCCAGCGAAGTGGCCATGGCCACTTCGTCCGCGTCGGGCACCCGGAACTTGCCGGCATCGTGGGTGCCCTTGCGCGCCGGAGCGATGTACGGGCCTTCCAGGTGGATGCCGAGCACGCCCGGCACGCCGGCGGCCATCGCCGCACCGGTGGCCTGGACCGCGCGCGCCATCACCGCGGCGTCGTCGCTGATCAGGGTCGGCAGGAAGCCGGTGGTGCCGAAGCGGCGGTGGCCGCGGCCGATCGCCGCGATCGCCTCGACGCTGGTGTCGTTGTTGAACAGCACGCCGCCGCCGCCGTTGACCTGGGCATCGATGAAGCCCGGCAGCAGCCGGCCACCGCCCAGGTCGTGCACCTCGCGCGCCTGCAACCTGGCCTGCCCGGCCGGCACCAGCGCGGCGATCCGCCCGCCATCGTCGAGCACCACCGCCAGGTCGTCGTGGAAGCCGTCGTCAAGCAGGACCCTGGAATTGACCAGCGCGACCGTGCCCATCACACGGTCTCCGTGACCTTGTTCAGGTGCGGCGGCAGGTCCGGGTTGTGTCCGCGGCGCAGTGCCAGCGCGTTGATCGAGCGGTAGAAGCCCTGCACGGTCAGCAGTGGCGCCAGCGCCGGATGCGCGCCGCCGGGCAACGGAAGCCCGATGCCGCGGGACGCCGCCTCCTCCGAGGCGATCCACACCTGCGCTCCCCGCGCATGGAACTCGTCGGCCACCGCGCGCGCACCGGCGCTGGTGCCGTCGGGCTGGGCGAAGACCAGCACCGGGAAACCGGCGCCCACCAGCGCCATCGGCCCGTGCCTGACCTCGGCCGAGCTGTAGGCTTCGGCATGCAGGCCGCAGGTTTCCTTGAACTTCAACGCCGCCTCCTGTGCCGCCGCCAGGCCCAGGCCGCGGCCGAGCACGAACAGGTTGTGCGCGCCGGCCAGGCCATCGGCCAGCGCGGTCCAGTCCTGTGCCCAGGCTTCGCGCAGCGCCTGCGGCAATGCATCGAGCGCGGCGAGCAGGGCCGGATCATCCTTCCAGTACGCGACCAGCTGCAGGATCGCCGCCAGCGAGGCCAGGTAGCTCTTGGTCGCCGCCACGCTCTTCTCCGGCCCGGCGCACAGCGGAATTACCGTGTCGGCCAGCTGTGCCAGCGGCGAATCCTCCACGTTCACCAGGGCCACCACCCGCGCACCGGCGGCCTTGGCCGCTTCGGCATTGCGCAGCAGGTCCGGGCTCTTGCCGGACTGGGAGATGGCGATGAACAGCGCGCCGTGCAGCCGCAGCGGCGCCTCGTACACCGAACCGACCGACGGCGACAGCGAGGCGGTGACGATGCCCAGCTGGGTCTCGATGAGGTACTTGGCGTAGGTCGCGGCATGGTCGGAACTGCCGCGCGCACAGGTGGCCACGAACGGCGGCGGCGCGGCGCGCAGTTGCGCGGCCAGCGCGGCGACCGTGTCGCGGTTGCGGGCGAACTGGGTGGCGATCACGTCGGCCGCCTGGGCGGCCTCGTTGAACATCAGGGTCTGGTTCTCGGCGGGGAGGTCAAGGCGCATGTTCAGGCGTCGGATGAGGGGATCGGTCGAGGTCGCGCCTGCAGCGGGGCCGGCGCGGTGGAGCCGCGGACCACCAGCTGCGGCACGAAGCCGCGGTTGGTCACGGCCATGGGATGGTCGTCGTAGGCGGACTGGCGCAGGCTGCCGATCAGAAGGCGCGCCGCATGCCGGGCGATGTCCTCGGTGGCCTGCTTGGCGGTGGTCAGTGCCGGCCATGACTGGCGCGAGAAGGGGCTGTCCTCGAACCCGGCGATGGACAGGTCGTAGGGCACGTTCAGTCCCACCGACTTGGCGGCCGCCAGCACGCCGGCGGCGATCTCGTCGTTGCTGCCGAAGATCGCCGTGGGCGGTTCGCGCAGCGCCAGCAGTCGGCGGGCGCCGCGGAAACCGTCGTCGAAGGTGTAGTCGCCGGGAATCACCAGGTGCTTGTCCAGGGTGATGCCGTAGTCCTTCAGCGCGGCCTCGTAGCCGGCGTAGCGCTCGCCCGAGGAGCGGTGCTGGGCGCCGCCCCA
>JBQGEI010000004.1:0-3540 GCA_052039535.1 Pseudoxanthomonas sp. | reverse complement strand
CTCGGGCCTGGGCCTGGCCCAGGTGTACGGCTTCGCCAAGCAGTCGGGCGGCCGGGCGGAGATCCAGTCGGCGGTCGGGCAGGGCACCGCCGTGATCCTGACCCTGCCGCGTTCGCCACATCCGCTGCCGGCCGGTGCCGGTCACAACGACGCTCCCGCCCACCGTGCCCCGGCGGCGGCCGCGCTGTGCCACTGCGTGCTGCTGGTGGAGGACGACCTGGAGGTGGCGAGCCTGGTACAGGAGATGCTGCGCGCCATCGGCTGCGACGTGATCCATGCGATGTGCGCGCGCGCCGCGCTCGGTGCACTGGCCAACGGCCGCAAGGTGGACCTGGTGTTCTCCGACGTGATGATGCCCGGCGGCACCAACGGCATCGAACTGGCCCGCGAGGTGCGCCGCCGCCGTCCGGGGTTGCCGATCCTGCTGACCAGTGGCTACTCGGACCCGGTCGGCTCGCAGGCGCAGGCGCTGGACATCCCGGTGCTGCGCAAACCCTACGGACTGGAAGAGCTGCGCCAGGCGGTGCAGCAGCAACTGGCCGCGGCACACCCGCGCTGAACGGGCGGACCGCCGCGCCGACGTGGGCCCGATGGCCCCTGTCGCGGCATCATGCGCGGCATGACGCCCCCACGCCCGTCTTCCCCCGCACTGGCCGGCCGCGCCGACGTCGCCCGCGCCGCCTGGCCGGTGATCGTGGCCAACGCCTCGGTGCCGCTGCCGGGGCTGGTAGACACGGTGGTGATCGGCCACTACGGCAGCACCACCGACCTGGCGGCGCTGGCGCTGGGCGCGCTGCTGTTCAACTTCCTCTACTGGAGCTTCGGCTTCCTGCGCATGTCCACGACCGGCTTCGTCGCCCAGGCCGCGGGGGCCGGGGACGAGCCGGAACTGCGCGCGGCGGCGGGCCGGCCGCTGCTGATGGGCCTGGCCCTCGGCATCGCGGTGTGGGCGCTGCACGCGCCGCTGGCGGCCGGCTATTTCGCGCTGATGGATGCCGCTGGGGCGGTTGCCGCCACCGGGACGGCGTACTCCGGTGCGCGCGTCTGGGGCGCGCCGGCGGCGCTGGCGCTGTATGCGTTGTGCGGCGCGCTGGTGGGGCTGGGCCGCAACCGCGCGCTGCTGGCCGTCCAGCTGCTGCTCAATGGCCTCAATGCCGGCCTGGACGTGTACCTGGCCGGTGCACTCGGGCTTGGCGCGCGCGGCATCGGCCTGGGCACGGCCATCGCTGAATGGACCACCTGCATCGTGGCCGCGGTGCTGCTGTGGCGGATCCTGCGTGCGCGCCAGCACGACCCGGCGCCGCTGCTGCCCTGGCGCCGGATCGCCGACCCGGCGCGGCTGCGGCGCACGCTGGTGGCCAACGGCGACATCATGCTGCGCACGCTGTGCCTGCTGGCCGGCTTCGGCTGGTTCGCGCGCCAGGGCGCGGCCCTTGGAGAGGCCACCCTGGCGGCCAACCACCTGCTGCTGCAGCTGGTGTCCTTCAGCGCGTTCTTTCTCGACGGTTTCGCCTACGTGGCCGAGGCGCAGGTCGGGGCAGCGGTGGGCGCGCGCGACCGCGGACGGCTGCGCCGTGCGGTGCGCCTGACCAGCGAGCTGGCGGCGGTGACCGCGGCGCTGCTGGCCGCTGGCCTGTGGCTTGGCGGCGGCCCGCTGGTCGGGGCGCTGACCTCGCTGGCCGACGTGGCCGCGGCCGCGCGCGCGCACCTGCCCTGGGTTGCGCTGTACGTGCTGCTGTCGGTGGCCGCATTCCAGCTGGACGGGGTGTTCATCGGCGCGACCGGCACCGGCCCGATGCGCAACGCCGCGATCGTGTCGCTGGCGGTGTTCGTGCTGGTGGCGTGGCCGGCGGTGGCGAGGTGGGGCAACCACGGCCTGTGGGCGGCGTTCGTGGTGTTCGTGGTGGCGCGCGCGCTGGCGCTGCTTCCCTGTTACCGCAGGCTGGAGCGGGCGCTGGGCGGCTGAGCGCCGGTGGAGCCCGGGCGGGGCCGCCGTCGATGCGGGGTGCGGCGGAAAGGGCGACCGGTCCGGGCGGGGCGGATGCGCCGGGGCGCGTGATGGCCATGGACCGGCGCCGGCGGTGAGCGGTAGCGACGGCAGGCGCGAAGTGCAGGTGTGACCGCCTGCGGCCGGAGCGCAGGTACCCGCGCTCCGGCCACGTGCGCATCTTCCCTGCGGCGAGGGGTCGGCCCGGCCAGCGCGAGACGCGGCACCGCGCACGTGGCAATCACGCCTGCCCGGCTTACCCTGCCGGCTCGACGCGCCGAGGAAGCCCGATGACCACGAACACCACCTCGCCGGACCAGGACATGCCGCAGGACGGCGACGACAGGAGGGCGCCCGGCCCGCAGGGGCCGCACAGCGGCCAGGATCCGGACGGATCGGGACCTGACAGGCCCCGCGATCCGGACGCGCCGGCGCCGCTCGAGCCACCGGATCCCGACGCCGGCATCGACCGCGAAGTCGGCGACCTGGAAGACCCCGACGCCGAGGACGAAGGCGCGCTTCCCGGCCGCGTCGGCGGCGGCCTGGCCGGCGGCTGATCGCGGGCGGGGGGACGGACCGACGAGCATCGGACCGCGGGCGGGTGTGGCTCAGCGCGGTGGCGCCGCCGTGGAGCCGCGCTGCATCAGGGTGAAGGCCAGCGTCTGCTGGGAAGGCACCTGCCGCGCGCCGACCACCGCCAGCAGCAGGCCGACGGCACGGGCGCCGATCTCGCGCATGGGCTGGGCGATGGTGGTCAGCGGCGGGGTGAGGTAACGGGACGAGGCCAGGTCGTCGAAGCCCACGATCGAGAACGAATCCGGCACGCGCACGCCCAGCTCCCGGCACGCGGCCAGCGCCCCCAGCGCCATCTGGTCGCTGAAGCAGAACGCGGCCGTCGGCGCGGGGCTGCGGCCGAGCAGCGCCTTCGCCGCGGCATGGCCGGATTCGACCGAGAAATCGCCCGGCATCACCACCAGCCGGCGCAGCCGGCCGCGGTCGCGGGCCGCGGCCCGCGCGCCTTCCAGGCGCTGCTGGTGCAGCGGATTGTCCGGCGGGCCGCCAATCACCGCGATGTGCTCGTGGCCCAGCGCGTAGAGGTGCTCCATCGCGGTGCGGGCGGCGGCGGCGTTGTCGATGTGCACGCTGGGGATGCCGAGCGAGGGATCGAACTCGCAGCCGTTGACCACCGGGGCGGTGGCGCCGAGCCGCTTGACGATGCGGCGCGCGGTCGGCGGCAGCCGGTGGCCGAGCACGATCAGGCCGTCGGCCTCGTTGCGCAGGAGCATCTGCGCATAGCGCTCCTCGCGCGCCGGCTCGTGCTGGGTGTCGCCGAGCAGTACCGCATAGCCGGCGGCAAGCGCCGCGTCCTCGGCGCCCTGCAGGATCTGCGCGAAGAACGGATTGGCGATGTCCGGCACCGTGACCAGGATCTTGCCGCTGCGCTGGGTCTTGAGCGTGCGCGCCACGGTGTTGGGAACGTAGCCCAGCGCGGCGGCGGCCTGCTCGATCCGCTGGCGGGTGGCGGGCAGCACCTTCTCCGGGCGGGACAGGGC
>JBQGEI010000003.1:0-3100 GCA_052039535.1 Pseudoxanthomonas sp. | reverse complement strand
ATTTCCTTCAGCGGCAGGAAGCCATGGCGCTCGGCGCCGTACTCCACGAAGGCCGCCTCCAGCGAGGGCTCGAGCCGGGTGATGCGGCCCTTGTAGATGTTGGACTTCTTCTGTTCCTTGGACGGCTGTTCGATGTCGATGTCGTACAGGTTCTGCCCGTCGACGATGGCCACGCGCAGTTCTTCCGCCTGCGTGGCATTGATCAGCATTCGCTTCATGTTGCGTTCCTCGCGCGCTCTGACACGCGGAACGCCGGGCGTTCGCCGTACTGGAATCCCGCCCTGCCCCCGTCCGGGGGCAGGGCAGGCTTCGCCGCCCTCGCGCAACCGCGCGGCCGGGCGGATCCTTGTTTCCAGCGCTGCAACACCACGGCGGGCCGCGGGAGCGCTCAACTTTTCTTGGTTTTGGTACAGCGGGCCGGTGGCGCGGACGCCACGCGGGACATGTTCAGCTACCGGTGCTCTGACCCACCGGGCCATGGCCGGGTCTGCCTGCAAGCCGCTAACATGGCCGCCCCGGGGGCGGTGGTCGCGTACTGTGCCGGGGTCGCGGGAAGCCCGGGCTTTCGGCCCTGCAACTTCTTCCAGCGGAATCAAACCCTTACATCGCCGCCCGAGTCTAACAGAATTAGCACCTAATGACTGATGCCACACCCCGGGCTGGAGCCCGCACCGTAAAGGTGCCCGAAGACCGTGATGGCCAGCGCCTGGACAACTTCCTGCTGGGCCAGCTCAAGGGGGCCCCGCGCAGCCTGGTCTACAAGCTGGTGCGCAGCGGCCAGGTCCGGGTCAACGGTGGCCGCGCCAAGGCCGAACGCAAGTTGGCCGGCGGCGACGAGGTGCGGATTCCACCGGTGCGGATCGAATCGGAGGCCGAGCGCGGAACCCCGGCGCCGGGCCTGCTGCAGCGGATGGAAGCGTCGATCGTCTTCGAAGATGCGCGCATCCTTGCACTGGACAAGCCATCCGGAGTGGCCAGTCACGGCGGCAGCGGGATCAGCTTCGGGGCGATCGAGACCCTGCGCGCGCTGCGGCCCGGCCAGACCCTCGAGCTGGCCCACCGCCTGGACCGGGACACCTCCGGCATCCTTGTGGTTGCCAAGAAGCGCTCGGCGCTGTCCGAGCTGCAGGCGCTGATGCGCGAGGGCGGTGCGGGGGGCGGCCTCCGCAAGCGCTACCTCGCCCTGCTGGCCGGGCGCATGCCGGACGGAACCATGAGCGTGGATGCGCCCCTGCACGTAGGCCTGCGCCAGGGCGGCGAACGGCATGTCCAGGTCACCCCGCTCGGCAAGCCGTCGCTGAGCCATTTCCGCCTGCTCGAGCGCCGGGGGGGGCAGTCCTACTGCGAGGTCCGGATCGACACCGGCCGTACCCACCAGATCCGTGTGCATGCGCTCCACATCGGGCATGCGGTGGCCGGTGACGACAAGTACGGGGATCCGGAGGTCAACCGCCGGTTGCGGGACAAGGCCGGGCTGCGACGGCTGTTCCTGCACGCGGCTTCGCTGGAGTTCGCGCTGGACGACGGGCGCAGCCCGTACACCCTCAACGCGCCGCTGCCACCCGAGCTGCGCGAGGTGCTGGACCGGCTGGATTGAGCGGGAGGGCGCCGGTGACGGGCCGGCTCACCATTTGAACAGCACCAGGCTGATCGCCAGCACTCCCATGCCGCTCACCAGGCCGTACACGGTCTCGTGGCCCCTGGCGTAGCGCTTGGCGGCCGGGAGCAGCTCGTCGATCGCCAGGAACACCATGACCCCGGCGATGATGCCGAACACCGCCCCGAACACCGTTTCGGACAGCACGTCGGCCAGCAGCACGTAGCCGATCGCGGCCCCCACCGGCTCGGCCAGGCCGGAGAGCAGGCTGGCCACGAATGCGTACCGCTTGCGGCCGGTGGCGTAATAGACCGGCACGGCGATGGCGATGCCTTCGGGGATGTTGTGGATGGCGATGGCGAACGCCAGGGGCAGGCCCACCGCGGGGCTTTCCAGGGTGGCGAAGAAGGTCGCCAGCCCCTCCGGGAAGTTGTGCGCGGTGATCGCGACGGCGGTCATCAGCCCGACCCGGCGGATGTAGTCGCGGTTGTGCTCGAGCAGGGCCGGATCGTCCGTGGTGAGGCTGTCGTGCGGGTTCGGCACCAGCCGGTCGATCACCATGATCGCGACCATCCCGACCAGGAACGCGCCGGTGGCCCAGGCGAAACCTTCGCGCGGCCCGTACGCCAGGCTGAAGGAGGCGATCGACTTGTTGAGGATCTCCGAAAGGGAGACAAACACCATCGCACCGCCGGCGAACGCCAGCCCGAAAGCAAGCAGTCGCGGATTCGGTCCTTTCGCGAAAATGACCAGCAGGCTGCCCAGGCCGGTGGCAAGGCCCGCGGCGAGGGTCACCGCCAGTGCGACGAGCACGGCGGAGGTGGAGGCATCGACCATTCAGCGGCTTCCGGGTGGTGCGGGTTTGCGGGGAGGGCGGCGTGCCTCAGGTCCCGCGGCGCGCGTCCAGGGCGAAGCATGCATCCGGCCGCACCTGCGGGGCCGTGAAATTCACCGGCACCTGGATCGTCCGTGCGACCGGTTGCCCGCCGCGGGTGGCGGCACGGAACTTCCAACCCTTCACCGCTTCCTGGGCCAGCCGGTCGAGGTCGCCGCTGCCACTGGAACGCAGCAGGACCACCCGCGTCGGCGTGCCGCCGGTGCCCACTTCCACGGTCAGCACGCTCTGTCCGCCGACCCCGGCGCAGGCCAGTTCCAGCGGGTACTCCGGGGGCGGGGTCTGGATGGCGGCCACTTCGGTGGGCGGGGCCACGGGGGCGGCAGGCGCGTCCGCGTCGCCTCCGCAGGAGGCCAGCAGGAGCAGGCACGCACCGGCGGCGGGCAGGGGCAGGAGGCGGTTCATGCGGGATCCTCGACAAGGGCGGCGGCCTTGGCCGCGCAGATGAAGTCGTTCTCGCTCAGCCCGCCCACGTCGTGCGTGGAGAAGCGCACCACGCAACGGTCGTAGTGCACGCCGAGGTCCGGGTGGTGGTCCTCGCGGTGGGCGATCCAGGCCAGCGCGTTCACGAAGGCCATGGTGCGGTGGTAGTCGCCAAAGCCGAAGGT
>JBQGEI010000002.1:0-35949 GCA_052039535.1 Pseudoxanthomonas sp. | reverse complement strand
TCTGGCCCTCGGCGCCGCCGAACAACGACAGCAGGCAGGAAAGCAGTGCGCTGAGCAATTGCATGGGACACCCCGGGGTGGCGGGTTGGACGGAGGGTGGCCGCGGCCTACATGCCGCGGAACAGGGCCATGAACGGCGCGCTGACCGGCAGGGTCTCGCTGCGCTGGCGCAGCCGCAGCTGTCCCTTGCCGCTGTCATCGCGCACGACCGAGGCGACCGCCGCGAGGTTCACGATGGTCGAACGGTGGACCTGGCGGAAGCGGTTGGGATCGAGCACCGCCAGCAGCTCCTTCAGCGGCGTGCGCAGCAGCGACTCGCCCTCGGCGGTGACCACCACCGTGTACTTGCTGTCGGCACGGAAATAGGCCACGTCCTCGAGCATGATCAGCCGGGTCTCGCGGCCGCTGTTGGCGGTGATCCACGCCAGCGGCGGCGGGGCCGACGGCGACGGGGGCCGCTGCGCCAGGTGCTGCAGCAGCGCGTCCAGGGTGGCCTGGTCCGGGCCGCCGCCGCGCGCCTTGAGCCGCTGCACGGTGGCCCGAAGGCGCTCGCTGGTCACCGGCTTGAGCAGGTAGTCCACCGCGCCCTTCTCGAAGGCCTCGATGGCGTACTGGTCATAGGCGGTGACGAACACCACGCGGGTGCGCGGGCTGGCCTGGGCCAGTGCCGCCGCGACCTGGATCCCGGTCAGCCCGGGCATGCGGATGTCCAGGAACGCCACGTCCGGCTGGTGGGTGGCGATGGCTTCCAGCGCGCTGGCACCGTCCTCGCATTCGGCCACCACCCGCAGTTCCGGCCAGGCCTCGCCCAGCTGCAGCAGCAGCGAGGTGCGCAGCAGCTCTTCGTCTTCGGCAACGATGCAGTCAGGCATGGGTGGCACCTCCGTCGACCGCCGCCCCGGGCGCCCCCGCACCACTGGCGTGGACCGGCGCGACCGGCACCGGCGGTGGACCGGACGGGCGCCTGGCCTCGGCCTGCGGCGCCGGCAGCGAGACGGTGGCGGCCACGCCGCTGGGGAAGTTGGACACCAGCGAGAACGAGGCCGCCTCGCCATAGGTCAGGCGCAGGCGTTCGCGCACGTTCTTCAGGCCGATGCCGGTGCCGGCGCTGTCGCCGTTGCCGAAGCCGCAGCCGTCGTCGGCCACGGTGACGGTGACCTGGTCATCTAAGCGGCGCGCCATGATCCACACCGTGCCGCCGCCGGGCTTGGGCTCCAGCCCGTGCTTGATCGCGTTCTCCACGAGGGTCTGCAGCATCATCGACGGCAGGGTCACCGCCTTGAGCGCATCGGGAACCTCGACCTGCAACGCCAGCCGCGCGCCCATGCGGATCTTGAGGATCTCCAGGTAGGCCCGGGTGCGCTCCAGCTCTTCGCCGAGGGTGGCCAGGGTGTCGTGCTCGCGCGGCAGCGAATGGCGCAGGTACTGGATCAGGTGTCCGATCATCTGCTCGGCGCGCGGCGGGTCGGTGCGCGCCAGCACCTGGGCGTTGGCCAGGGTGTTGTAGAGGAAGTGCGGCTCGACCTGCGCCTGCAGCAGGTTCAGGCGGGCCACGGTGAGGGCGTTGTCGGTGGCGTCGCGCTCGGCCCGGGCCTGCTCCTCGCGCCGCTGCGCCGCGACCTGGCGCGACAGTGCCCGCAGCACGCCCTCGGCGTTGTCGTAATTGCTGCCCTCGTCCAGCGCGAACAGGTCCACCCAGTGGGGCGCGTCCGGCTCGCACAGCAGGGTGACCCCCACGGTCCCCGAGCCCGGGTGGACGGTGGCCAGTACCCGGTCGTGGGTGACCGCCAGGCGCGCCAGCAGGTTCCAGCGCGAGGGCTGGGCACCGCCGAACGGATCGGAACGTCGTACCCGCGCGCGCGCCTGCAGGCTGCCACGCTGCAGTTCCACGTCTTCCACCCGCGGCAGCTGGCGCAGCGCATCGGCGACCAGGTCGCATGCCGCGTCGGCTTCCATCGGCAGCTCGATCCGGCGCTGCTGGCGGTTGGCCAGCACCGCCGCGTCCAGGCGCCCGGCCAGCAGCTGCACGCGCCGCAGGTGGGTGGCCACGCCAAGCAGCGCCAGCGCCATGGTCAGCAGGGCCAGCAGCCCGAACACCCCGCCGATGCCGCCGAACAGGCCGGCCCAGACGAAGCCGGCGACGATCACCGCCAGCGCCCAGGCGAACAGGATGCGCAGGACAAGGAACAGGCTGGAGGACACGGGACACCCGGCACGGCAGGAAGTTGCGGCCGAGGATAGCGAGCGCGTGGGGCCGATGGACGGGGCATGCGACCGGAGGCCGGAAGCGCCGACCGGAACCCCGGATCCGGCGCCCGGAGCGCAGCGCCGCAGACGCCGCGCCCGCGGCGCGGGTGGTTCAGGGAGAGGTCGCGTCCCGGATCCGTTCCCACACCTGCGCGAACACCTGGGAGGCTTCGTGCCCGTTGAGCAGGCTCAGGGCCACGCCCTCGCGCTGCAGGTACAGCGCCAGCCCGGCCTCGGCACCGGCGCGCGGGTGGTTGAGGTAGACGTCATACGCGGCGCACAGCACCGGCCAGTAGCGGGCAAAGCTGCGCATCGCCCGGGCCCGCGGCAGCGACTGGTAGTGGTGGCGCCAGTAGTCGCGCTCGCGGTCGATGTCGATCATGACCGCCTGGCGTGCCGGCGGTTGTACCTGGAGCATCGTGGCCTTTCCTGTTTCCGGCGTACCTCCCCGGCCCGCCAGGTCCATCCCCTGGCGCGAAGGTTCCCAGTGGGCCCGTCGCCCGCCGGTGAAAGCGCGGGCCAGACGCCGCGCGCGCTTGAACGTTTCAGGATCCGCCCGTCAGCGCCTGTCCGGCGGCGTGGCCCGAAGCCCAGGCCCACTGGAAGTTGTAGCCGCCCAACCAGCCGGTCACGTCCAGCACCTCGCCGATGAAATGCAGCCCGGGCACGATGCGCGAGGCCATCGTGCTGGAGGACACATCGCGCGTGTCCACGCCGCCGAGGGTGACTTCCGCAGTGCGGTAGCCCTCGGTGCCACTGGCCACCAGCGGCCAGGCCGACAGCAGCTGCGCGGCCTGGTGCAGCTGGGGCGGGTCGAGCTGGCGCATCGGCCGGTTGGGCAGCCACAGCTCGCACAGGCGCTGGGCGAAGCGGCGCGGCAGCACCTCGGCCAGCACCGTCTTCAGTTCCGCGTCCGGGCGCTGCTTCTGCTGCATGCGCAGCCACTCCAGCGCGTCGCGCCCGGGCAGCAGGTCCAGCCGCAACTCCTCGCCAGGCTGCCAGTAGGAGGAGATCTGCAGGATCGCCGGGCCGCTGACGCCGCGGTGGGTGAACAGCATCGCCTCGCGGAAGCTGCGGCCGTTGCAGGAGGCTTCCACTTCCAGGGCCACGCCGGAAAGGTCGGCCAGGCGTTCCTGGTGACGCCCGGACAGGGTCAGCGGCACCAGGCCGGCGCGGGTCGGCAGCACCTCGTGGCCGAAGCGCCGGGCCAGCTCGTAGCCGAAGCCGGTGGCGCCCATGCTAGGGATCGACAGCCCGCCGGTGGCCACCACCAGCGACGTCGCGGCGAACCGGCCCTGGCCCGTGCGCAGCAGGAAGCCGCCGCCATCGGGCTGCTCCACCGACTCGACCGTGCAGCTGGTGCGCAGTTCCACGCCAGCGGCCGCGCATTCGTCCAGCAGCATCTTCACGATGAGCTTGGAGGAAACGTCGCAGAACAGCTGGCCCGGCGCCTTCTCGTGCCAGGCGATGCGGTGCCGGTCGACCATCTCGATGAACTGCCACGGCGTGTAGCGGGCCAGCGCCGACTTGCAGAAGTGCGGATTCGCCGAGAGGTAGTGGGCCGGCGTGGTGCCGGTGTTGGTGAAGTTGCAGCGCCCGCCGCCGGACATCAGGATCTTCTTGCCTGGGCGGTTGGCATGCTCGACCAGCAGCACCCGCAGGCCGCGCTGGCCGGCGGTGAGCGCGCACATCAGGCCGGCCGCGCCGGCGCCGATGACGATCGCGTCGTAGCCGGCGGTGGCGCCGTCCATCAGTCCCGGACCGGCTGCGCCGACATCCGTGCCCCGGGCTGCAGCACCGCCTCGGCGCCGCGCTCGTCCAGCACCCGCACCTCGCCGTCCTGGACCTGCACGTCCAGGCGCATGCCGCGCGCGTACATCGCCACCAGCGGCTCCAGCGCCGCGGCCGGCAGGTCCAGAACGGTGAGGTTGCGGTGGCGCGCCAGCGCGCTGCCGTTGCGCTCCCACCACAGGTCGGCCGCGCGGCCGCCGTAGTTGACCACCACCACCTGGCGGGCGCGGCCGCAGGCCTTGCGCACGCGCGACTCGTCCGGCTGGCCTAGGTCGATCCACAGCTCCACGTCGCCGGTGTAGTCACGCAGCCACAGGTCCGGGTCCTCGTCGTTGCTCAGGCCACGGCCGAACTCGAGCCGTTCGCGGGCATACAGCGCGAACGCCAGCACCCGCACCATCAGCCGCTCGTCGGTTTCCGACGGGTGCTGGGCCAGGGTCAGCGAATGGCTGGCGTAGTAATGGCGATCCATGTCGCTGATCTGCAGGTCCACGCGGACCACGGTGGCCTTGAGCGCCATGGGTGTCTCCGTTGCGGCGGCAGGGGCGTGCCGCGGGAGGCGCATGATACGCGGCCGCACCCGCCTCAGCCGGCCGGGGCGCGCCTGTGCGCGTGCATGACGTCGTGGCGCGCCTTCACTTCCGGCAGCAGCGCCACGGCGACCACGCGCGCCTGCTCGGGCGTGCGCGGATCGTCGATCAGCGCGCCGAAGGCCTGCAGCAGGCGGTCCTCGGCCTGCTCCAGTTCTGCGACCCAGGCCTGGCGCGGGTCGCCCAGGCTGGCGCGCAGGCGCGCCTACAGCGCAGGCATGCGCCCCACCAGGGTGCCACCGATGTCCGGCCGTCCACCGGAAGCCAGCACCCGCGTGCCCAGCTGCGCCGCCACGTCCACCCGTGAGCGCGCCATGCGGCCGAACAGTGCCGCCTGCGCCGGATCGGGCACGCACGTGGAGGCCTCGACGCAGAAGGCGTAGCCATCGCGGGCGACGGCGATCAGGTCGGCGAGGCAGGACGCGATGCGACGTGCCGGCCGCATGGCGGGCTCCTGCGCCGGCCCCAGGCCGGCAGGACCGGCGCAGGCTCCCACCGCCGCGGTCAACCTGCCGTGCGCGGCGCGGCCTGGCGCAGCATGCCTTGGGGGCCGGGTCCGCGCGCCGGCGGGCACGGTATCCTTCGCGCACCGCGCCGGCGGCTCCGGCATGCATGCGAAATCCCCACGATGACCGACACCCTTCCCGACCGCCTCTCGCTTGATCCGCGCAGCCCCTTCCACGATGCCGCCCTGCTCGAACGCGGCGTGGGCATCCGCTTCAACGGGCAGGAACGCGACAACGTCGAGGAGTACTCGGTCAGCGAAGGCTGGATCCGCGTGCAGGTGGGCCGCTCGCGCGACCGCCGCGGCAACCCGATGACGATGAAGATCAGGGGCGTGGTCGAGCCGTTCTTCCTGCCCCAGGCGTGAGCACCGCGGCGCGTCGCTAGCCGCCGCATCCGGACAGCTGCTGCCTGGCGTACCAGAGCCCGCGCCGCGCCTGGTCCCAGGCGCTGTTGGCGGCGTTGGGCAGCTGGTGCCGCGCCCGTACCGGGTCGGCGCCCTTGGCCAGCGCGTGCTCTGCCGCCTGCAGCTCCTCCAGCGCGCGTCGCACCGGCACCATCAGCTGTTCCATCCGCGCCCGCGGACAGCGCGCGTACCCGCGCTCGAGCGCGGCGACCTCCTCGCGGATGCTGCGACTGGCGCGTCCATCGAGCCCGGGGACCGGCTCGGCGCTGATCGGGGCCGCCCGCCAGGCGTCGCCGGTCGCCTCGCTGCCCAGGTCCGACGGCCGTTCGTGGCGCGCCGGGTTGAATCGCACCTCCGGCGCCGGGCGTGCCCGCGCATGCTGGATGTCCTTGCCCAGCAGCAGTTCGGCCACCTTGCGCTGGCCACGCGCGATCGACTGCGCGGCCGCCTCGCCAAGGTCGCCGTCGGAGGCCCATGCCTGTTCGAAGCGCGTGCCGCGGTAGTCCACCGGGTTGTCCCGCCGCATCGGGTCGGGCAGGGACGCCGCCTGTTCCGAACCGGACGGCAGCCGGATGCGGCCCTGGTCGTCATACAGCGTGGCAGCGGCCACGCCTGACCCGGGTGCGTCGGCACGGACCGATCCTCCGGACGCGGGAACGGGGCTGGCAGCGGCCGATGCCGGCGTGCCGGCCCGAAGCGGGTCGCCCGCGGCAGGCGCAACGCGGGCGGCGGCCTCGGTCACCGCGGCCTGTGGGGCTGCCGGTGCCGGCAGCAGCTCCACCTCCCGGCGCGGCAGCAGCCGCAGCTGAACGCGGAGGCCTTCGCTGGCCGCGCGCGGCTCCACCGGCGGCGTCCACAGCAGCATCCCCGCCCCGAGGGCAAGGATAGTTACCGTGGCGGTAGCGGCGACGGCATGGGGCAGGAGCCGCGTCGCGGCGGAGTCGCGCAAGCCGGTTTTCCACGGAAAGGGATGTGCTGCAGACCGTCACACCGGCCCCAGGTTCCCGTGACGCGATCCACCGGACAGCGGCCAGCCGGCGCCCGCCGCCCCGCTTTCATCCGCGCCGCACGGACGTGTGCGAGCATCACGCCCGGTTTCCTTCCTCTGCGACGCATGACGCATCCCGACCAAGCCCTCGCTCCGGGCACCGAGTTCCTCCGGGCGGGCGGATACATGGCCCGGCGCGTGGCATCCCACGACTGGTCCGGACACCCGCTGGGGCCGCCGGACCAGTGGCCGGCGGAACTGAAGACCAGCCTGTCGATCATGCTCGGCTCGCGCTTCGCGATGTGCGTGGGCTGGGGCCCGGACCTGCTGCTGTTCTACAACGATGCCTACATCCCGGTGCTGGGGGTCAAGGAACCGACCGCGCTGGGCCGACCGCTGCGCGATGTCTGGCATGAGCTGTGGGAAGACGTCCGCGGCATGGCCGAGACCGCGATGTCCGGCACCGCGACCTGGGTGGAGGACATGCACCTGCGGGTGGAGCGCAACGGTGCCCCCGAGGACACGTGGTGGACCTTCACCTACGTTCCCGTGCGCCAGGGCGATGGCCAGGTCGTGGCGATGCTGTGCATCACCCACGAGACCACACGCCGGGTACTGACCGAGCGACGCCTGTCGGAGGAGCGAAGCCGGCTGGCGAGCATGTTCGACCAGGCGCCGGTGTTCATGGCCATGCTGCGTGGCCCGGAGCACCGCTTCGAATTCGCCAATGCCGCCTACCTGGAACTGGTGGGACGCGAGCACATCGTCGGCCGGACGGTGGCCGATTGCCTGCCCGAGGCCGGGCGCCAGGGCTGGATCGATGTCCTCGACGAGGTGTACCGCAGCGGCAGATCGCATTCGGCGCAGGATGCGTACTACGTGGTCGAGCCCGGGAACGGCCGGCCCGCCAGGGGCCACTACCTGGACTTCATGTTCCAGCCGGTGGTCGACCTGGATGGCCGGACCGGCGGCATCTTCGTGGTCGGCATGGACAACACCGATCGCACCCGCAACGAGCAGGCGCTGCGCCAGCGTGAGGCCGAGCTGGAGGAGCTCAACCGGGACCTGGAACGCCGGGTGGCCGAACAGGCCCAGGAGCGCTCGCTGACCTGGCTGGTCACTCCGGACATGCTCGGCGTGATGACCGTCGATGGCCTCATGGAGCGCAGCAACCCGGCCTGGCAGCGGGTTCTGGGCTGGACCTCGGAGGAGCTCGCTGCCCGGCCCCTGCGCGAACTGCTGCATCCGGAGGACGTGGAGGACGCAGCGAAGATGCGCGTCCGGCTGCATGCCGGCGAGCCACTACTGGGATACGAGTGCCGGCTGCGCGCCCGTGACGGCAGCTACCGAACGCTCTCGTGGGTGGCCACGCCGCAGGATGGCCGCTTCTACTGCAGCGCGCGCGACGTGACCGCCCACCGGGCCGCGGTCGCGGCGTTGGCCGACTCCCAGGCACAGCTGCGCAACCTGTTCGAGACCAGCTTCCAGCTGCAGGGCATGTGCGCGCTGGACGGCACCCTGATGGATGCCAACCAGACCGCGTTGGCCATGATCAAGGCCAGCCGCGAGCATGTGGTCGGAATGGCCTTCTGGGACACGCCCTGGTTTACAGGCACGCCGGGGATGCCCGAACGCATCCACCGCCAGTTCATGCGTGCGGCCGCCGGCGAGGTGGCGCACGACGAGGTGGAGCTGGAACTGCCGGGCGGTCCCCGCGTGCTGGAGTTGTCACTGCGACCCTTCCGCGGTGCCGACGGCCACATCAGCGGGGTGGTCCAGGAAGCGATCGACATCACCCGCCGGCGCCACGCCGAGCAGGCGCTTCGCCAGTCGCAGAAGCTGGAGGCGATGGGCCAGCTCACCGGCGGCGTGGCCCACGACTTCAACAACCTGCTGGCCCCGATCATGGCCGCGCTGGACCTGGCGGCCGACCCGCACAGCAACCCGGAGCGTCGCCACCGGACCGTGGCCGTGGCCCAGCAGTCGGCCCAGCGCGCCGCCACCCTGGTGCAACGCCTGCTGGCATTCGCCCGCAAGCAACCGCTGCAGACCGCCGAAGTGGACGTGGGCGCGCTGCTGGATGGCCTGGGCGCGCTGATGCGCGCCAGTTTCGACCCGCGGGTGCGCGTGGTGGTGCAGGCCGATCCGGGCACCCCGCACGCCCGTGCCGACGGCAACCAACTGGAGATGGCCCTGCTCAATCTCGGGGTCAACGCGCGCGATGCCATGCCCGAGGGCGGCACCCTGACCCTGGCAGCGCGCGGCGCGGAGGTCGTCGAGGGCGTGGCCGCCAGCACCCTGCGACCGGGACGCTATGCCGTGATCACCGTCACAGACACCGGCGTGGGGATGGACGAGGGCACCCGCTCCCGGGCCGTGGAGCCGTTCTTCTCGACCAAGGGCGTGGGCAAGGGCACCGGCCTGGGCCTGCCGATGGCGCACGGCCTGGCCCTGCAGCTGGGCGGCTGTCTTCACATCGACAGCGCGCCCGGCGCGGGCACCATGATCGAGCTTTGGCTGCCGGCGAACCCGGCGCAACCCTGACATCCCCTTTCCGGAGAGCCCCGTGTCCAGCGTCCAGCCCCACCCGTCCCCCGTCGCCCTGGTCGTCGACGATGAGCCCGGCGTGCGCATGTGCACCGCGGACGTCCTGCTGGACATGGGATACGAGGTGGTGGAGGCCGGCTCGGCCGAGGAGGCGCTGGCCGAGCTCGACCGCGGCCTGCAACCGGGGCTGCTGGTCACCGACCACCTGATGCCGGGAATGTCCGGTGCGGACCTGGCCCGCGTGGTGCGGACGCGGTTGCCGCACACCGCGGTGATCGTGGTGTCCGGCTACACCAATGTGGAACTGGATCCGTCGCTGGTACGCCTGTCCAAGCCGTTCCGGCTCAACGACCTGCGCACCTGCGTGGAGTCGGCCACCGCCGCCCGCTGACGGCGCCGGCCGCCGGCCCAGGGCGGTGCGCCCCGGGCGGCCGCCCGGCCCGGCTCAGCCCGCCAGGTCGACCACGTCGAACTGCACCACCGGATCGACCTCGGCGTCGTAGTCCACATCCTCGCGCTCGAAGCCGAACAGCTTCAGGAAGTCGTGCTTGTAGGTGGCGTAGTCGGTGACCTGGAACAGGTTGTCCGTGGTCACCGTGGGCCACAGGTCGCGGCAGGCCTGCTGCACGTCATCGCGCAGCTCACGGTCGTCCAGGCGCAGGCGGTTGGACTCGTCGTTGGCCGGCGGGTGGGCCGCGTACAGGTGCTCGCGGAAGGTACGCTCCAGCTGCTCGATCGGCCCCTCGTGCAGGCCCTTCTCCTTCATGATCCGGTAGACGATGGCGATGTACAGCGGCATCACCGGGATCGCGGCGCTGGCCTGGGTCACCACCGACTTGAGCACGGCGACGTTCGCCGAGCCGCCACCGGGCTTGAGCCTGGCGTCGATCGCGTGCGCGGCGCGGTCCAGGTCTTCCTTGGCCTTGCCCAGCGCACCGTGCCAGTAGATCGGCCAGGTGATCTCGGTGCCGATGTAGCTGAACGCCACGGTCTTGGCGCCCGGCGCCAGCACGCCGGCCTTGTCCAGGGCGTCGATCCACAGCTCCCAGTCCTCGCCGCCCATCACCCGGATGGTGTCGGCGATCTCTTCCTCGGTGGCCGGCTCGACCGTGGCCTGGATGACCTGGTCGCGGTTGGTGTCCACCGCGGTGGCCTGGTAGGCCTGGCCGATCGGCTTGAGCGCCGAGCGCTTGAGCTCGCCGGTATCGGGCAGGCGGCGCACCGGCGAGGCCAGCGAGTACACGACCAGGTCGATCGGGCCGCCCATCTGTGCGATCAGTTCGATGGCCTTGGCGCGGACCTCGTCGGAGAAGGCGTCGCCGTTGATCGAGCGGCTCCAGAGGCCGGCGGCCTTGGCCTGGCGGTCGAACTCGGCCGAGTTGTACCAGCCCGGGTTGCCCGGCTTCTTCTCGGTGCCGGGCTTCTCGAAGAACACGCCCAGGGTGTCGGCGCCATAGCCGAAGGCGGCGGTGATGCGCGCGGCCAGGCCGTACCCGGTGGAGGCGCCGATCACCAGCACCCGCTTCGGCCCACCCTCGCGTGCACCCTGCGACTGCACGTAGCGGATCTGGTCCTGCACGTTCTTCGCGCACCCTTCCGGGTGGGCGGTGGTGCAGATGAAGCCTCGGACTTTGGGATGGATGACCACGCGGACTCTCTCGGAAGCGGACGGAAGCCCCGGCGTGGAGTACGCGGGGCAAGCGCCACAGTCTAAGTGGTCCGGCCGGAAAACGACCCTTCCGCTGCGTATGGAGCCGCCGCGCGGCGACGGCCCGGGCGGGCCCTCAGGTCGCCGGGCAGGCGCGCAGGCGTCGGGCCCGGGTACGCGCGGCCCACGCGTAGAGGCCGATGCCGGCCACCGCGGTGAGCGCGCCGACCGGGCCGGTGGAAGTCCAGCCCAGGCCCGCGCTGATGGCCATGCCCCCCAGCAGCGGACCCAGCGCGTTGGCGGCGTTGAACGCGGCATGGTGCGAGGCGGCGGCCAGGGTCTGGGCGTCGCCGGCCACGTCCATCAGGTGCG
Organism: Pseudoxanthomonas sp.; assembly: GCA_052039535.1. GTDB lineage: Bacteria > Pseudomonadota > Gammaproteobacteria > Xanthomonadales > Xanthomonadaceae > Pseudoxanthomonas. The sequence continues at coordinate 24,856 of JBQGEI010000002.1, read as the reverse complement.
ACTGCAGGATCGGCCCCAGTGCGCCCATCATGCCGATGCATACGGTGGCCAGCAGCAGGCTCCACGGCCACTGCGCGGCCAGCGGGAACAGCAGCAGCATCACCACCGCCCAGCCCAGCACCACCGGCACGGCGCGGAAGCGCAGCCGGTCGAACAGCCAGCCGCCGATGATGTTGCCCATCAGCCCGCCCAGGCCGAAGCCGGCCAGGCCGGCCGGGATCCAGGCCGGGGCCACGCCCGTCACCTGGACCATGGTCGGGGCGAGATAGCTGAACACGCTGAACATGCCGGCAAAGCCGATCGCGCCGATCAGCAGCGCCTGCCACACCGGCAGGCGGTTGAACGCGCGCAGCTCGTCCAGCGCGCGGGTGCGCTGCACCTCGCCCCGTGCCGGCAGGTACAGGGCCAGCAGCAGCACCGTCAGCAGGGACACCACCGACACGGCGGCGTAGGTCCAGCGCCAGCTGGCCAGCTGGCCCATCCATGTCGCCAGCGGGGTACCGACCAGGATCGCCAGGGTCAGGCCCAGCATGCTCAGGCTGACCGCCCGGCCCCGCGCCTGCGGCGGACTGATCGCCACCGCCGTCAGCGCGGCCACGCCGAAGTAGGCGCCATGCGGCAGGCCGGCGATGAAGCGGAACAGCAGCAGGCTGGCGTAGTCCGGGCCCAGCGCCGTGGCCAGGTTGCCGGCGGCATAGAAGGCCATCAGCACCAGCAGCAGCGCCTTGCGCGACAGGCGCCCGCCCATGATCGCCAGCAGCGGCGCACCCACCACCACGCCCAGGGCGTACGCGCTGATCAGGTGGCCGACCTGCGGTTCGCTCACGCCCAGGTCCGCCACCAGGTTGGGCATCAGGCCCATGCTGGCGAACTCGCTGGTGCCGATGGCAAAGCCGCCCAGGCTCAGGCCGGCAAGGATCAGGGCGCGCTGGCGCGGGCCAACGGGCAGCGACGGCGCCGCGTCGGACGCGGCGGGGAGCAGGGGAGCGGACATGGCGCCATTATGCTGCAACGCAACAACGGGCGCAGCCCTTCCGGCCCCCGCGGGACGCGCCATGTCCGGCCGGCGTTCATGCTGGCGGGACTGCCGGCAGTCGCTTGACCGTGATCAAGGCCCCCGGCCCCTGCCGGGCCCAAGATCAGGCCACGCGGATACACCGCCGGGAGCAGGACCATGGACATCTCGATGCTGGGCCTGGGCCACGCCGCCCTGCTGTTCGCCCTGCCTGCCGCGCTGGCCGGCGTGGGCAGGCTGCTGGCGCCCGGTCCGGGCGGGTTCGAGCGGGGCTGGTGCGGGGTGCTGTTCATCGCCCTGTGTGCCGCTCTCGCCGCCCACGCGGTGCTGGTGCGGGTGTCGGGCTGATCAGTCGTACAGCCGCTGGCAGAGGCTGCACCAGAACGCACGGCGGCGCGCCTGGCCCAGCTCCTTGCGGTAACTGAGCGCGGTGCCGTCGCGGGGGCAGGTCTTCTTGGCGTGCACCTGCCAGTGCTTGCGCAGCACGAAGGCCTTCTTCCATTCCAGGAAGTCGAAGCTGTACTGCCGGGCTTCGGCCACCAGCTGGCCGAGCTTGCGCGCCGGCAGCGCGCCGATGCGGCTTTCCGGATGCACCCGGATCCGGTGCAGCACCTCGTTCTTGATGATGTTGCCGACCCCGGCGAACACGTCCTGGTCCAGCAGCGCATCGGCGGCCAGCGCCTGTGGCCGCGCGCGCAGCTTGCGCCGCGCCGCCGCCGGGTCCCAGGCGTCGTTCATCACGTCGCCGCTCCAGTCGTAGACCTCGTCCAGCGGCTGGTCGATGAAGCGCAGCGAACAGGCGTAGAAGTTCAGTTCGCCGCCGCGGGCGAATTCCAGGCCCAGGCGTGCCGGCGTGGCCTTGCGCTCGTCGATCCGGTAGCTGCCGAACAGCATGAAGTGGATGCGCACGCTGAAGTCGTCGAACTCCATCAGGAAGTGCTTGCCCCAGCTGTGCAGGGCCACCAGGCGCTGGCCGGCGATGCGCTGGATCGGCTCGCGGCTGTTGCCATGCACCGCGCGCACCTTGCGCCCGGCAAAGCCTGCCGCGGCTTCCTTCAGGATGACGATGGATGGGCCTTCGGGCATGGCCGGCAGTATCGCGGGCGGCGGTGAGGCGGGCGTCAACCAGCGCGCATGTACAGATTGCCCGCGACGCTGCATGCGAAGATCGTCGCGATGAACTACCTCGCCCACCTCCACCTGGCCGCACCCGATCCGGAGGCGATGCTGGGCGCGCTGCTGGGGGACTTCGTGTTCGGGCGCGTGGCGCTGGAGGAGTACAGCGAGGTGGAGCGGCGCGAGATCCTGGTCCACCGCCGGGTCGACCGCTACACCGACGAGCACCCGCAGGTGGCTGCCGCGCGCGCCCTGTTCAGCCCCGGGCTGCGCCGCTATGCCGGCATCGCACTGGACGTCTATTACGACCACCTGCTGGCGCGCGACTGGCCGCGGCACTCGGACGAGCCGCTGGACCACTTCACCAGGCGCTTCTACGCGCACCTGCTGGCGCAGCGCGGGCGCCTGCCCGGGCGCCTGCAGGCGCTGGCCCCGCGCATCGCCGCGCACGACTGGCTCGGCTCCTACCGCCGGCGCGACAGCGTGGACCTGGCCGTGACCCGCATCGCCACCCGCCTGTCGCGCAACGGCGACCGGCTGGTGGCCTGCCTGGACGATCTGCGCCGGCACGAGGCCGGGATCGCCGCCGGCTTCGAGCCGTTCTATCCGGACCTGCAGGCCTACGCCCGCCACGCGCGCGCGGTGTTGTCGACGACGCCACCGGCCTGACCTTGCCGCGCCCGTCGCGGCACCGCTGCCAGCATGGCCCGGTCGCGCCATGGAGAACGGCCATGCCCTTCCGGACCGCCCGCCGGGCCCTGTTCCTGCTGCCCCTGCTGCTTGCCGCCTGCGCCGCCCAGCCACGGCCGCCGGGCCCCGATGCACTTCCCGCTGCGACCGTAAACGCCGGGGCGGCCGCCATCCGGACCCCCGACCAGGCCTGGCCCTCGGTGTTCAAGGCCGTGCAGGAGTCGGGCCTGTTCGCGGACCAGAAGGTATTCGTCGACGCGGTGCCGCGCGAGGCCCCGGCCGAGGTGGAAGCGGCCTTCGCCCGCGAACGCGCGGAAGCCGGCTTCGACCTGCGCCGCTTCGTGGACACCCGCTTCGTGCTGCCGGCGCAGGTGGCCGCCAGCGAGATCGCGCCCCAGCCCGGCCTGCGCGCCCACATCGACGCCCTGTGGCCGCTGCTGACCCGGCGCAGTCCGGCGCCGCGGCCACATGACAGCCTGCTGCCGCTGCCGCATCCGTACGTGGTGCCGGGCGGACGCTTCCGCGAGGTCTACTACTGGGACTCGTACTTCACCATGCGCGGCCTGGCGCAGAGCGGGCAGGACGCGCTCAGCCGGAACATGCTGGACAACTTCGCCGCCCTCATCGATACCTGGGGCCACATTCCCAACGGCAACCGCAGCTACTACCTGAGCCGCTCCCAGCCGCCGTTCTTCTCGCACATGGTGGCGCTGGAATCGCGGCACGATCCGGCCCTGCCGGTGCGCTACCTGCGCCAGCTGAGGCGCGAACACGCCTTCTGGATGGACGGCGAGCAGCACCTCGCGCCCGGCCAGGCCCACCGCCGGGTGGTGCGGCTGGCCGACGGCAGCCTGCTCAACCGCTACTGGGACGACCGCGACAGCCCGCGCCCGGAGTCGTACCGCCAGGACACGCACACGGCCGCCCTGGGCGCACGTCCGGCCGGCGAGGTCTACCGCGAGCTGCGCGCCGGGGCCGAAAGCGGCTGGGACTATTCCAGCCGCTGGCTGGACGACCCGATGCGCCTGGACAGCATCCACGTGACCACGCGCGTGCCGGTGGACCTCAACAGCCTGCTGCACCACCTGGAGGCCACCATCGCCGCGGCCTGCCGCCAGGCCGGGGAGGAGGCATGCGCGCGCCAGTTCGACGACCGCGCCACCGCGCGGGCCGCGGCGATCGAACGGCACCTGTGGCACGGCGCCGGCGGCTACTACGGTGACCTGGACCTGCGCCAGGGCAAGGTGCGCGACCAGCTCACCGCCGCCGCCCTGTTCCCGCTGCACGCCGGCATCGCCTCGCCGCAGCGTGCCCGGCGTACCGCGGCGGCGGTGCGCGACGGGCTGCTGCGCCCCGGCGGCCTGGTCACCACCGCCGTCGACAGCGGCCAGCAGTGGGACGCGCCCAATGTCTGGGCGCCGCTGCAGTGGGTCGCGGTGGTCGGCCTGCGCCGCTATGGCGAGCAGGCGCTGGCACGCCAGATCGCCGGCGCCTTCGTCGGCAACGTGCAGGCCCTGTTCGCGCGCGAGCGCAAGCTGGTGGAGAAGTACGACGCGCACGGCGCGCTGCAGGGCGGAGGCGGCGGCGAGTACCCGCTGCAGGACGGCTTCGGCTGGTCCAACGGCGTGGTCCTGGCGCTGCTGGCGCTGTACCCGGAACTGGAAGAGGCGCCCGTGTCGATCGACGCCGGCTCCGCGCGTCGCAGGGAGGATGTCCCCGCCCAGTGAGCCGACGATGAGCCTTGCCCTCTACGCGCACCCGTTCTCCTCGTACTGCCAGAAGGTGCTCGTCGCCCTCTACGAGAACCGGGTGGCCTTCGAGTACCGCCACCTGGAGGAGCCTGGCCACATGCAGGCGCTGCGGGCGTACTGGCCGGTCGCCCGCTTCCCGCTGCTGGTCGACGGAGACCGCAGCCTGCCCGAGGCCAGCGCCATCATCGAGTACCTGCACCTGCGCCATCCCGGCCCGGTGCGGCTGCTGCCGGACGACCCGCTGCAGGCGCTGGAAGTGCGCCTGCTGGACCGGTTCTTCGACAACTACGTGTCCACGCCGCAGCAGAAGCTGGTGTCCGACGTCCTGCGCGGCGGGGGCCAGCGCGACCCCCATGGCGTGGCCGAAGCGCGGCAGCTGCTGGAGACCAGCTACGCGTGGCTGGAGCGGCACCTGGCCGACGGCCGCCCGTGGGCGGCGGGCGGGCATTTCAGCCTGGCCGACTGCGGCGCGGCGCCGTTCCTGTTCTACGCCGACTGGAGCCACCCGATCCCGCCCGGCTGTGCCCGCGTGCACGCCTACCGCGCCCGCCTGCTTGCCCGGCCCTCGATGCGGCGCGCGGTGGACGAAGCCAGGCGCTACCGCCATTACTTCCCCCTCGGCGCGCCGGACCGCGACTGAGGCGGCCATCGGCCTGTGCCGCCGTGCTGCACCGCAGCTCGGCCCCTCCCCGGTCCGATGTTAGCGTTCACATCGACTTTGAAGGGGAGCCGCACCATGACGCCACACCGCCGCCGGAGGTCCTTCCGCGCCCGTTCCATCCTCGCCGCCGCGCTGGCCGCCGCCATCATGCCATCGGCCTTCGCCGAGCCGCTGCGGCTCAACGACAAGGAGTACTTCAGCCGGCCCGGGCTGGACGTGCTGGCCTTCAGCAACTACTACGACGGCCTGTTCAGCGATGCCAAGCACGCCGGCGTGGAGCTGATCCACCATGGCGTGCGCACCGCCACCAACGGCGACGTGCGGCTGAGCCCGACCCCCGAGCAGTGGGATGCGGTGGCCCTGATGAAGGAGCGCAAGGTCGACGCGCGCACCGGCACCATCACCACGCGCATGCACTACCCCGACCAGAAGTTCGAGTACGACATCAGGGTCTCTCCGCAGGGCGACGGCGTGCGCATCCAGGTGGTGCTGGACCGGCCGTTGCCGGCGGCGCTGAAGGGCCGCGCCGGATTCAACCTCGAGTTCCTGCCCTCGGCCTACTTCGGCAAGTCCTGGGTGGCGGCCGACGGCACCGGCGAGCGTACCGGCCAGCTGCCGCTCTACCCGAGCGGGCCGAGCGGCCGCGATGCGGCCGGCGCCACCGTGCGCCTGCCGCTGGCCACCGGGACCACCCTGGTGCTGGCGCCGGAGGATCCGCAGCGCCGGGTGACCATCACCAGCCGCAGCGGTGAGCTGGGGCTGTACGACGGGCGCAACCAGGCCCAGAACGGCTGGCTGGTGGTGCGCACGATGCTGCCGGCCGGCGCATCCGGCGCCGTGCTGGACTGGACCGTGGACGGCAACACGATTCCCGGCTGGACCCGTGACCCGGTGATCGGCCACTCCCAGGTCGGCTACCACCCGGCGCAGCGCAAGGTCGCGGTGCTGGAGACCGATCCGCGCGCCGCCGCGCCGGGGCCGGCGCGGGTGCTGCGCGTGGGCGCCGATGGTGCCGAGCGCGAGGTGCTGGCGGTGACCCCGTCGCACTGGGGCAGGTACCTGCGCTACGAGTACTACAACCTCGACTTCTCCAGCGTGCGCGAGCCGGGCCTGTACGTGATCGAGGCCGCCGGCCAGCGCACCACCGCCTTCCGCATCGCCGAGGACGCCTACGCCACCGCCTGGCATCCGACGATGGACGTGTTCTTCCCGGTGCAGATGGACCACATGTTCGTCAACGAGGCCTACCGGGTGTGGCATGGCCGCTCGCACATGGACGACGCCCGCCAGGTGGCCCCCAACCGCGAGCATTTCGACCTGTTCGCCCAGGGCCCGGAGCTGGATTCCCCGTTCCAGCCCGGCGAGCACATCCCCGGCCTGAACTACGGTGGCTGGTTCGACGCCGGCGATTTCGACATCCGCACCCAGACCCACTACTCCACCGTGGCCTCGATGGTGGACACCTGGGAGCGCTTCGCCCCCCGGCGCGACGAGACCACCATCGACCAGAAGCGCCAGCACGTGGAGATCCACGTGCCCGACGGCGTGCCGGACCTGCTGCAGCAGATCGAGCACGGCACCCTGGCCCTGATCGCGCAGCACCGCGTGTTCGGCCATGCGATCCCGGGCATCGTCGAGCCGGACCTGGGCCAGTACACCCACCTGGGCGATGCGGTCAGCAAGACCGACGGCAAGGTGGACAACCCCGCCGACCCGGACTCGCCCAACGACGACCGCCTTGCCTTCACCAGCAATACGACCGCGCTGAACTACGGCTCGGCCGCGGCCCTGGCCGCCGCCAGCCGTGCCCTGCGCGGCTACAACGACGCCCTCGCCGAGGAGTGCCTGGCCACCGCGCGCAAGGTGTGGGAGTTCGAGCAGGGACGCGAGCCGAACCTGTTCAGGGTGGGCAACACCACTGGCGGGCATCCGGACGACGAGCAGCTGCACGCCGCCGTGCAGCTGCTGCTGTCCACCGGCGAGGCGAAGTACGCCGACGGCATCCGCGCACTGTGGCCGAAGATCGAGCCGCGTTTCGGCTTCAACGCGCCGGTGGTGCTGGCGGCGCTGCCGAAGATGGACGAAGGCTTCCGCGCGCAGGTGCGGCAGCGCGCCATCCGCCTGCGCGAGGAGTTCAAGCCGATGGCCGGCGAGAACCCCTACGGCGTGCTGATCACCCGCGGCGGCTGGGCCGGCAACAGCGCGGTGGTGGGCATGGCCGTGGCCAACTACCACCTGCACAAGGCCTTCCCGGACCTGTTCGACATCGAGCCCACGCTGCAGGGGCTCAACTACCTCTACGGCACCCACCCCGACTCGAACATCTCCTTCGTCTCGGCGGTCGGGGCCCGCTCCAAGCAGGTGGCCTACGGCAGCAACCGGGCCGACTTCAGCTTCATCGCCGGCGGCGTGGTCCCGGGCGTGCTGGTGCTCAAGCCCGACTTCCCGGAGAACAAGGAGGACTGGCCGTTCTTCTGGGGCCAGAACGAGTACGTGATCGACCTCGGCGCGCGTTACGTGTTCCTGGTGCATGCCGCCCAGGACCTGCTCGGCGCGCTGCCGAAGCAGGGCAAGTAGGCCGCTCTGCGCGCCGGCCGCGTCCGTCACCGGAGCGGCCGGCGCGATCACCGTGGCATCCCCGGGCCGGTGCGCCACGCGCCGGCCCGCCCGATCAACGCACCCGGGCCCCGCCGAGGTTGTCGGAGAGGAAGCCCAGCAGGCGCGTGTAGTACTGACGCCGATTCTCCGTCCCGTAGAAACCATGGGCCTCCTGCGGGAAGTACAGCGCCTCCACCGGCACGCCGACCTTGCGCAGGGCCCGCTCCATGTCCCGGGTGTGTTCCACGGTGGTGCGATGGTCCTTGCCCCCGGCTGCCAGGAACACCGGCGCCTTGATCCGTTCCGCCAGGTTAACCGGCGAGCGTTCCGCCAGCTGGCTCCTCTCGCCGATCCATTCAGCCGCGTAGGCCCCGGTAGTGCGCGCCTGCAAGGCGAAATCCCGGTGCAGCCGTTGCAGGTCGTAGGCCCCGACGTAACCGGCCGCACAGCGGTACAGGTCCGGCTCCCTGGCCACGCCCATCAGCGCGGCATACCCACCGTAGCTGGCCCCGTAGATGCAGATGCGGGACGGATCGGCAATCCCCTGCTCGATTGCCCAGCGCGTGGCATCGGTCAGGTCGTCCTGCATGCGGCCGCCCCATTCCTTTTCCCCGGCCCGCTGGTGGGCGCGGCCATATCCGCCCGACCCGCGGAAATTCACCCGCAGCACGGCGTACCCGGCCGAGGCCAGGATCTGGGCATCGTCGCCGAAGGCCCATTCATCGCGTACGCCGAACGGCCCGCCGTGCGGCAGCAGCACCATCGGCCTGGGGCCGGTGGCCTTGTCCAGGGGCTCGGTCAGGTAGCCGTACATCGGCATCCCGTCCCGCGTCGCGAAGCTGATCAGGCGCGATGGCGGCACTGCGTCGGGCGCGAACCACTCCCGGCGTCCGAACAGGCGCGTGGCCTTGCGCGTGGCGGTGTCAAAGACGAAGTAGTCGCCGTTGTTGCGGTCGCTCCATACGTACACCAGCAGCTCGCGCCCGTCGTCGGTCGCCGAGGTGATGCGCACCGCGTCACCGCCAAAGGCCTTTTCCAGCATGCGGTACAGGCGCGCAGTGGGCGCCTGCTCGTCGAAGAACCGGTAGTGGATGCGATCGGTCATGTACAGCGCGCCGATGGGCGTACGCTCGTCCAGGTCGTACAGCACCCGGTACGGATCGACCACCGGATCACGCAGCAACTCGGTGGACTGGCCGGTCCGCGGGTCCCACGCCACCAGTGAATCCGGACCCTGCGCATGCTCCACCTGCAGATAGGCAAACCGGCCGTCGGCGCTGAACCCGACCGGGTGCCGGATGGTGCCGGTCTGCTCCTCATCGTGGACCAGGCGCCAGGCGGCCTGCTCATCGTCCCGGTAGTAGAGTTTGGCGTGGTTACGGAGGTCCGTGCCGATGGCCAGGCGGACACGGGCCTGGGCATCGGTAACGAAGCGAGCCCTCCTGGCCGGCACGCTGGTCAACTTCGCACGCCTGCGACTGTAGACATTGAGCCGCTCGACACTGGTGGTGGGGTCGCTCTGGTAAGGCACCGCCAGCACCAGCACGTGGTCCGGGTCCTCGCGCAGGCGGTCGAGCATGTGGACCGCGTCTCCCAGGGTGCCGGGCAGGCGCTTCTGCGCCGGCCCGTCATCGCGCAGGCCAAAAGGACTGGACAGCACCCGGGCCTGGCTCCCGTCGACATTGACCGCGTGGAGCTCACCCATCGATACCGGTGCATCGTAGTTGTTGAAGCGGGTTGCGAACGCCACCAGTACGCGTTCCTTGTTCGCCCACCAGAAGTCCTCCACGACCGGGTCGTTTCCACGGGTGATGCTGGCCACCTGCGTCATGTCCGACCGGCGGAACACCATCAGTTCACTGCCGTCGCCCACCGGCGCGGTTACGGCGTAATACGCGCCATCGGGCGAGATCTTGGCTGTCTCGTACATGTCGCGCCGGAGGAAGGCCTCCAGGTCCACGCCGCTGGCAGCCGGTGCCGGCAGCGCCCAGGCCGCCAGGACGCCTGCGACCAGCATGGCGCACGCACGCATCAGATAGTTTCCCACTCCATTTCCCCTTCCTTGTGGTGCCGGCGGCAGTGCGCCACCGGATTCGGAATCCGTGCCTGTCAGCCTACTCCTGAGCCTGGCGCGAGATGATCTTCCTTCCTGCCCTCGGCCTGCGCAGCCGCGCCCGCCCGCCTGCGCTGGAACACCACCCGCTCCGGGCGGTGCATGGCGAAGCCCTGGGCCAGGTCCACGCCGCGCTCGCGCAGGCCGGCGAGCATGCGCGGGTCGTCCACCCACTCGGCGACCACCCGCAGTCCGCGCTGGTGGCCGATCTGGGCGATCGCGCTGACGATGATGCCGCTGAGCGGATCGGTCTCCAGGTCGCGGATGAAGCTGCCGTCGATCTTGATGATGTCCAGCGGCAGGTTCTTGAGGTAGCCGAAGGAGGACATGCCGGCGCCGAAGTCGTCCAGGGCGATGCGGCAGCCGGCCGCGCGCAGGCGCTCGATCACCGGCACCACCCGGCGCAGGTTGCGCACCGCCACCGTTTCGGTGATCTCCAGGCACACCCGCCGCGCCTCCACGCCGTGCTCGGCGATGCAGCCGAGGATGTAGTCGGCCAGGCCCTGGTCCTCGATGCTGGCGCCGGACAGGTTGAGCGCGAAGCTGCGCAGGCCGGCGCCGCGCGGGTGCAGCCTGTCGGCGTTGGCCAGCGCGGTGCGGATCACCCAGCGGTCGATCACCGGCATCAGGCCGTAACGCTCGGCCGCCGGCAGGAACGCCCCGGGCAGGACCACGTGGCCGTCCTCGTCGCGCAGGCGCAGCAGCAGCTCGATCCGCGGCGCGTCGTCGCCCGGCTCCGGATCCAGCGGCACCACCTCCTGGTAGTCCAGCAGCAGGCGGTCCTCCTCCAGCGCGCGGCGCAGGCGCGTGGCCCATTCCATCTCCCCCTGGCGGCGGGTGGTGTCCTTGTCCTCGCGGTACAGGTGCACGCGGTTGCGGCCGTCCTCCTTGGCCTGGTAGCAGGCGCTGTCGGCCCAGGCCAGGATGTCCTTCAGGGTCGCGCCGGGCTGGTCGGCCACCACCACGCCGATGCTGGCGCTGACGGTGTAGCTGCGCGCTTCCCAGGGGAACAGCACGTCCTCGATGCAGTTGCGCATGCGCTCGGCCAGCGCACGCGCCTGGGCCGGCCCGGTGCCGCTTGCCAGCAGTCCGAACTCGTCGCCGCCCAGGCGCGCCAGCAGGTCCTGGGGGCGCAGCTGGCCGCGCATGGCGTGCACCAGCTCCACCAGCAGCTGGTCCCCGGCCATGTGCCCGGACAGGTCGTTGACCAGCTTGAACTGGTCCAGGTCGATGTACAGCACCGCGAAGCAGCCCGCGGACGGGTCGGCCTCCAGCTTGGCCAGGGCCTTCTGCAGCCGCCGCTCGAACTCCCGGCGGTTGTACAGCCCGGTCAGCTCGTCGTGCGCGGCCTGGTAGCCCAGGCGCTCGGTGAGCTTGCGCTGCTCGCTGATGTCGTTGGCCACCATCAGCAGGTGCGGCATGCCATCCACGTCGACCTGCGCCAGCGACGCGTGGGCCCAGAACGACTCGCCGGAGGCCGGCACGAGCAGCGCTTCGCGACCGCTCCAGTCCTCGCCGGCCCCGTGCATGTCCAGCGCCTCGCGGCCCAGCACCGGATCGGCGAACAGCGATGGCAGCGGCTGCCCGATCACCTGGCCCAGCTGGCGGCGCGCGGCCTGGTTGGCGTAGCCGATGATCCCGTCGCGGGCGTCGGCCAGGAGCACCAGCGCCGGCAGCAGTTCGTTGAGCGCGCGGAAGCGGGCCTCGCTCTCGCCAAAACGCTCGCCCATGCGCTGGCCCAGTTCCACCGCGCGCCGCCGCGTGTTGGCGATGGTCCACAGCAGCAGCGACAGCAGCAGCGTGATCAGGCCGCCGACCAGGCCCACCGTGGCCACGCTGGCGTAGTCGACCTTGTCCGGGCGCGGCCACATCAGCAACTCCCAGCGCCGGCCCCCGAACTCGACCATCCGCAGCTCGGCGTCCTCGTGCGGCACCGCGTCCGGATCGGAGGCGTAGATCAGGCCCCGGTCGCCGGGCATGTCCGGGTCGCGCAGGCGGACCAGCATGAATTCCAGGATCCGCCCCTCCAGCGCCTTCTCCACCATCGGCCGCAGGCGCAGGCTGATGGCCAGCGCGCCGATCTCGCGCTGCCGCCGCTCGGCCACCGTCGCCGGTGCGCGCCCGTGCGAGTAGACCGGCAGGCGCAGGGTCACGCCCAGGACCGGCCCGCCGGGCTCGCCGGCGAACTGCATCAGCGGGAACGGCGCGGACATGGCGGCCGTGTCGGTGTCGCGCGCGCGCTCCAGGGCGATGAGGTTCTCCTCCTGGTGGGCGATGTCGAACCCCAGCAGCGGGCGGTTGCCATCCAGCGGCGTGACCAGTTCGTAGGGATAGGACGGGCCGGGATGCCGCCGCGCGAAGGCCGTCACCACGTGGCCGCGCATGCGTTCGTTCGCGCGCAGGTTCTGCTGGTAGCGGTCGAAGATGGCCTGGTCGACCCGGTCGCTGCCCAGGAACACGGTCTGCATCGCCCGCAGCGCCTGCGCGGCCCGGTCCAGGTCCACCCGCAGCCGCTCCTGGGCGGACGAGGCCATGGAGCGGTGCATCGCCTGGGCCTCGGCCTGGACCCGGGCGTACTGGCGGCGCACGCCCTCGGCCGTGCACAGCAGCCCGGCCAGCAGCACCAGCAAGGCCCAGCCCGCCGGCGCCAGCCGGGATGCCCGCAGGGCGTCGCGGTCCTCGCGGGGCTTGGGGCTCGGGTCCTGAGTCGTCATCAATGCCCCATTCCTGCGTGGCCTCGGGAGTGCCGCCCTGCCCGGCGCGGCATCGCCGGGGGCCCGGCAACGCGTGGATCTCCGTACCGCACATCCGGATATCGGGCCCCCGGGCGCATTCTTGACCGGATCCGCGGCCAAAAGCACGCCGCGCCGCGCCGGGCCGCCACCGCCGATCCGGTTACGATGCCCGCCCGTCCCCGCCGCGCTGCCCGATGCCCCGTCCCGACGTTCCCCTGCTCACCCTGGACGTGGCCCGCCGGCTGCTGGACGCCCGTCAGGCCGGCGAGCCCGGCTGCCAGCTGACCCTGGACCTGGGCCGCAGCCAGGCGCAGGTCGCCACCGGCACCGGGGCCTGGCGCTGGCAGCAGCGCGACTACCCGTATCCGGACAGGCTGCGCGACCGCACGATCTACCACCTGGTGGAAGAGGACTGGGAGCCGGTGTCGCGCTACGCCGGCTCCCTGATCAAGCTGGTGCCCACCCCGTGGGGGCCGCCGACCTTCGAGATCGACGGCATCAAGATGCTGCCCACGGCAAAGGTGTCGCCGCTGGAGGATGCCCGCCGCAAGGTGGCGCTGGTGCAGCCGCGTGGCCTGGCCGTGCTGGATACCTGCGGCGGCCTGGGCTACTTCGCCGCCTGCTGCCTGGAGGCCGGTGCCGCGCGGATCGTCTCGTTCGAGAAGAACGACAGCGTGCTGTGGCTGCGCACGCTCAACCCGTGGTCGCCGGACCCGGCCTCGGCCGACGCCGGCGGACGGCTGGAGCTGCACCACGGCGACGTCTCCCAGGCCATCGGCGGGCTGCCCGCCGCGGCCTTCGATGCGGTGCTGCACGACCCGCCCCGCTTCGGCATCGCCGGCGAGCTCTACTCGCAGGCGTTCTACGACCAGCTGGCGCGGGTGCTGCGCCGTGGCGGCCGCCTGTTCCACTACACCGGAAGCCCCAACCGGCTGACCAGCGGCCGCGACGTGCCGCGCGAGGTGGCGCGCCGGATGGAGAAGGCCGGCTTCCGTGCAGCCCCGGAGCTGGATGGCGTGCTGGCGGTACGCCGCTGACTCAGCCGGCGCGCTGGCGCGCTGCCAGGTGCGCCAGCGCGGTGCCGGCGTCGCCCACCACCACCGGCGCCGGCACGCACAGCATCAGGTTCAGGGGAAGCCCGAACTGCTCGACATGCCAGCCCTGGCGGTCGAGCAGGCCGTCGGCGCCGATCGCGTCCGGATGGCGCAGGCGGATGCGCCGGGCAAGACTGCCACCTTCGGGGATGTAGCCCAGCACCGGCTTGCCGCGTGCCACCGCATAGCCCACCTCGAAGCAGGTGCCGCTGTCGGGCTCGGCGCCGCGGAAGAAATCGAGGTTGGCCAGCACCGCGTCCGCGCGCTCGACCAGCGCGATGTTGGCCCGGTAGATCCAGGCCGCGCGTTCGCCCGGGGTGGTGATCGTTGCAGGCACCTGCTGGTCCAGCGGGAACAGGCCGGTGAAGCCATGCCGCGCGCAGGCGGCCTTCAGCTGGTGGCCGCGGTGGGCCGCCCGCGGATGGAACACGTCCGGGCCGGCCAGGTAGAGCGTGCGGATCGTCATCGATGGCGGGCAAAAAAAAGCGCGCGACAGGCGCGCGCAACCTCAGGATGGCACGCCGTCCCGGCCGAGGGGCGGACCGGGACGGCGTACCGCTGGAGTCAGTCTGCGGGTGGCCGGTAGACCAGCACCGGCAGATCGCAGTGGGTGAGAACCTTGGCAGTGACGCTGCCGAGCACCAGCGCCTTGAAACCGCGCCGGCCGTGCGAGGCCATTGCCACCAGGTCGCAGCCGTGGGCATGGGCGGCCTCGATGATCGCCTCGTGCGGATCGGCCGCACTGACCGACACCACCTCGCAAGGCACCCCGGCGGCGGCGGCCTGGGCCGCGGCGCGCGAAAGCCGGCGGGTGGCCTCCTCGCCTGCATAGCGCTCGTAGGCTTCGCGGGTGGCGGCGACCTGCTCCGGCTCGTAGGCCATCACCTGGAACGGTTCGATCACGGTGAGCACCGTGAGCCGCGCGCCCAGCTCGCCGGCAAGGGACAGTGCCTGGCCAAGCGCATGGTCGGACAGCGGCGAGCCGTCGGTCGGAACCAGCAGTTGGGTGTACATGGCAGGGGCTCCCGCATGAGCGTGGAGCCAGTGTGCGGCGGGCCGGCGCGGCCCGCCTTGATCCGGATCAAGCAGGCCCGGATCCAGCAACGGTCAGCTGGCGCGGCCGTCCTGCACGCCCAGCACCTTCTGACCCTGGGCGTCGGTCTGGCAGGTCCAGGCACTGCGCAGTTCCTGGCGCTGCACCCGAACCTCCACGCCGGCCTCGGTGCGCGCGGTGCCGGTGACTACCAGCTCCGCCGCCGGCGTGCCGGACAGTTCGGCGACCCTGGCTACGCAGGTCTGCTGCGCGGCCGGGTAACGCTCGTGCGAAGGAAGGTCCTGGCCGGCCGGGCCGGCAGCGGTACCCGCCCCCACGACGCCCGCATCTGCCGGCCCGGGCATCGACGCATCGCCCGCATTGCCGGGGCTGGCCGTCGCGGTCGCGCCCGCCGGCGCACCACCCGCGGCCGGCGTGGGCGTGTCCTGGACGGCGCCACCCTCGCTGACCTGCGGGTCTCCGGCTCCGCCGCAGGCCGCCAATGACAGCACGCTGGCCGCGACGAGGATCCTGAGCAGATGTGGACGCATGGCAGGACCTCCGGTCAGTGTGGCCGCGCCACGCCGCGCAGCAGTTCCTGCGAGGCCTGGGCGTCGTGGCTGTGGGCGAAGTTGGCGAGCGAGACGATGCCCACCAGGCGCATGTCGCGGTCCACCACCGGTAGCCGGCGCAGTTCCAGGCCCGCCATCGTGGCAGCCACTTCGTCCACGTCCTGGTCGTCGAAGCAGTACTGCACCTCGGGCGTCATCACCTCGCGCACCGGGGTGCCGACGTCGCGGCCCTCGCCGATGCCGCGCAGGACCAGGTCCCGGTCGGTGACGATACCCACCAGGCGGTCGTCCTCGCCCACCGGGAGGCTGCCGACATCGTGCTCGGCCATCCGCCGTGCGGCGTCCTGCAGGGTGGTGCCAGGCGATACCACGCAGACATCCCGGCTCATCACTTCGCTGATACGCATGTGGCTTCTCCGCTGGGGTTACGCCCCGATCCTGCCGTGCGTCGGATTAGGGTCACGCCAAGGCCATGCATCGGCAGGGTTAACCGGCCCCGGCAGGACAGGGCGAACTGACACCGCCGTGACGCGCCGCTGCCGATGATGCGCGGCATGAAGACCCGCGCCGACATCGATGCCGAACTGCAGCGCCTGGAGCAGCTGATCCCCGCACTGAAGGCCGAGGGCGATACCGCCACGGCCCTGGACCGCTTTGCCCAGGCGTCCACCCCGCTGACGCGCGATGCGCCGGCCGAACACGAGGCCTACGTCAACCAGCGCCTGACCTGCATGCTGGTCGCGGCCGGCCTGGTGGCCGGTGGACCAGAGGGCGAACCCTGCGCGAGCGGCGAGGACGTGGCACCGCCGGACACCCCGCGCGGAGATGACGCATGAACCGCAACTCGCGCCGGCCGCTCGGCATCATGGCGGTCATCATCCTGGGCATCCTCAGCATCGGCGGGCTGGTGCTGTGGCTGTTCACCCGCACCGGGATCGGCAGCGGCTGAGGCTGATGCATCCGGGCGACCGTGCGTCGCCCCTCACCTGCGCAGGCGCGCCTGCAGTGGCAGATGGTCCGACAGCCCCGCCCACGGCGTGCCGCGCAACACCGCCGCGGACTGCACCTCCAGTCCGCGCACATAGATCCGGTCCAGCGGCAGCAGCGGCCAGCGCGCGGGGAAGCTGCGCGCGAGGCGTCCATGCCGGGCCTGGTGGACCTCTGTCAGCCCCGCCTGCAGCAGCACCGGGTGCGCCGCACCACGCCAGTCGTTGAAGTCGCCGGCGACCACCACCGCGGCATCGGCCGGTATCCGGGCGGCCAGGACCTCGACAAGGCGGCGCAGCTGGTGGCGCCGGTGCGACGCGCGCAGGCCCAAGTGCACGCAGATGGCATGCAGCGGTCGGGCGTGGCCAGGCATGGCGACCTGGCAATGCAGCAGGCCGCGACCTTCGTGCCCGGCGACCGAGACGTCGTGGTTGGCATGCTGCAGCACCGGGTAGCGCGACAACAGCGCGTTGCCGTGGTGCCCATCGGCAAGGACCGCATTGCGCCCGTAGGCGAACCGCGGCCAGAGGCGGTCGGCCAGGTATTCGTACTGCGGCAGCGCCGACGCGTCGCCGCGCACCTGCCCCTGCACCTCCTGCAGGAACACCAGGTCCGCCCCGGTTCCGGCGACGGCCTGGCGCAGCCGCGGCAGCACCGTCCGCCGCCGCAGCATGTCCAGACCCATGTGGATGTTGACCGTCAGCACCACCAGGGCGCCGGCCACCGGCGGTGCCGCGGGAGCCACGGGCGGCACGGGGCGTCAGCGCGCCCTGTCACCCGCCGGATGCGCCGCATCATCCGCGGTCGGCTCGCGGCCCCCACCCTCGCGGCCTTCGCCGGAGGCCTGCTCCGCAGCCTGCGGATGCTGGCCGAAATCCGGCTGGGTGCTACCGTCCTTCTCCTGCCCGCCGGACTGGCCCTCGCCCAGGGTGCCGCCCTTGCCATGGCCGCGTGGATACCAGCCCTCCTCGCTGCGCTGCGCGGGCATCGGTGTGGAGGGATCGTCGCGTCCATGGCCGGTGGGGTCGGTATCCGGGCCCTCGCCGCGGTAGGCGGACTGGCGTTCGTCGTGGGTGCTGAGGGGCTTGCTCATGGCGGCGCTCCTGGGTGGCGGGGTCGCCAGCCTGCACCGGGCGCCATGAAACGGCCGTGGTCCGCGCTGCATCCGCTTCAGTGCCGGTGCGAGCCTGCACGTGCGCCTACACGTCGCGTGTACCCGCGGGTCACGTCGGTCTAACCGCCGCCGCGCCAACCTCGCCTCCCCTACCCCGAAGACACGAGGAGATGCGACATGGGAATCCTGCGTACTGCCGCAGTGGCGACGATTGGCGTGGTGGCCTACCGGGCCTGGCAGCGCCACAAGGCCGGCGACTGGTCCACCCGTGCCCAGCCGGACCACGCCGGCACCACCCCGCCGCACGGCGACGAGCTGGGCGATGAGCTGTCCACGGCTGCCGCCGGCAACAACGTCGTCGGTCTGGGCGGCACCCAGTCCACGGACAGCGGGCTGGGCGGCACCGGATCGCGGGCCGGCCAGGCCAGCCCGGGGTTTGGCAGCTGAGCGCTGCCCGCCTGATGGCTGCATGGGAACGCCGGCGAAAGCCGGCGTTCCTGTCTGTGCGACGCAGCACGCTTACCAGGGCAACGGTGCGCCGTTGGCGTGCCAGAAGCTGCCGCTGTCGGCCAGGGTCAGCGTGTCCATCCGCTGGACCAGGCTGGCTGCGGCCTCGTCCGGGCCGATGTCGCCGTGGCCGCCAAGCATCTCGGTGGCCACCCGCCCCGGGTGCAGCAGGAACACCGCGATCCCGCGCGGCGCCAGGTCCAGCGCCAGCGACCTGCCGATCGCATTGACCGCCGCCTTGGACGCGCGGTAGCCGTAGTAAGCACCGGAGCCGTTGTCGGCCACCGAGCCCATGCGGCTGGTGATGATGCCGACCTTGGCGCCGTCGGCCAGCAGGTGCTGCACGGCCGCGGCCACGCGCAGCGGCCCCAGCGTGTTGACCTCGAACTGGCGCTGGATGCGCGCGAACGCCTCGGCATCGAGCGATCCCAGGGTTTCGTTGGTGAAAATGCCGGCGTTGAGCACCAGCGCGTCGATGCGGCGGCCCTGCAGCCGTCGCGCCAGGCCGGCCACCGCCGTCGCGTCGGAGACGTCCACGCCGTCGACCACCTCCGCGCCGCTGGCCTGCAGGGCCTCGCTGCCCCGGCGGCACACCGCGATGACATCGTCGCCGCGCCGGCACAGCAGTTGCGCCAGGGACAGGCCGATGCCGCGGTTGGCACCGGTGATCAGGTAAGTGGCCATGCCGGCTCCTGGGTAACGGGGGGACCGGCATTCTAGGCCAGTGCCCGGTCCGGAGCGGACCGGGAGGACGACGGTCGCACCGCCCCGCGCACATGGCGCGCACGACCACGCGGCGATATTCATCCCGGCCTGACGCCAGGCACACGGCCAGTGGACACGCCCGGTGCAACCGTGACGCTCCCCGGCCACCGGCCGCACCCCCGAGGAGTTCCCAAGATGAGCAATGAACCCCGTGACCTCAACCGCGACCCGATCACCGGCACGCCGGGCTCCCACCCGGTGGGCGTCGGCGTCGGCGGCACCGGCGGTGCCGTGGCAGGCGCCGCGATCGGCTCGCTGCTGGGCCCGATCGGCACCCTGGTCGGCGGCGCGGTCGGCGCGGTCGCCGGCGCCGCGGCAGGCAAGGGCGTGGCCGAGCGCCTGGATCCGACCGGCGAGACCGAATACTGGCGCACCGAGTACGCCAACCGCCCGTACAACGACCCGGGCTTCGACTACGACAGCGACTATGCCCCGGCCTACCGCTACGGCCTGACCGTGCGCGAGCAGTACGGCAGCCGCGTGTGGGACGACACCCTGGAGTCGCAGGCGCGCCTGGGCTGGGAGCAGGCCAAGGACAGCTCGCGCCTGGGCTGGGAGCAGGCCAAGGACGCCGTGCGCGACGCCTTCGACCGCTCCGACCGCACCTACCGTGCCTACGAGGACACCGACCGCCACTACGCGGACAACTACGCCTCGGCCGATTACTACCGCAGCGACTACGACTACGACACCGACTACCGTCCGGCGTACCGCTACGGCACCTACGCGCGCAACAACCAGCAGGGCCGCGAGTGGGACGACGGCCTGGAGTCGGAGCTGGAGCGCGACTGGAGCAAGGCCCGCGGCAACTCGCGCATGGAGTGGTCCGATGCGCGCCAGGCCGTGCGGGACGCGTGGCACCGGGTCGAGCGCAAGCTGCCGGGCGATGCCGACGGCGACGGCCGCTGAGCGACCGCGGCCGGATACGGAAACGCCCCGCGATGCGGGGCGTTTCCTTTTGGCGGTGGGGCACCGCCGGGACGAAAAAACAGCGGGGACGCACGCGGCGCCCCCGCCGCCCCCTTTAGCCGAGGTCGACCTTGGCCACCTTGTCCTTGTAGTCCTTCTTCGGGTCGATGCCCATCAGCATCTTCACCCCGGCGAGCATGCTGCTCTCGTTGAGCCACACCTCGCCCTGGTCCGGGTCCAGCCGCAGCAGCGCCAGTTTCGGATCGTCCTTGCCGGTGTACCAGGCCGCCACGAACGGATTCCACAACCGCTCGACCACGGCGCGGTCGGTGTCCACCACCAGCTGGCCGCCGATACTGGCAAACAGGTCATGGTCCTTGGAGGCGAAGGCGGCCGTGGCCCGCTGCGGCCCCGCCAGCGAGCGCACCAGTGCGTTGTCCACCGAGGTGAAGAACCAGATCGGGCCATGGCCCTCGTGTTCGAGCTGTGCGGTCATCGGCCGGGTGTGGCCGTCTTCCCTGCCATCGACGCCGAGCATGACGGTCATGTCGGACTTCAGCGCCTTCCAGAATTTGCGTTCGAGTTCTTCGGGACTGGACATCACTTACTCCATTGGTGGGAAACCTGCGGCCGCGCCGCAGGGTGGGGCGGAAAGCTGGTGTCAGCGCCAGACGCGCTCGCAGCGGGTCTCGACCACGCGTTCGCCGCGGGATTCCTGGCGGTCGCCCTGGACCTTGCGGCCGATCGCGCCGCCGGCAACCGCGCCGCCGACGGTGGCGAGCTTGCGGCCATTGCCATCGCCGATCTGGTTGCCGATCAGGCCGCCGATCACCGCACCGGCGGCGGTGCCGGCCACGCGGTTCGGGTCGCCACCATCGCGGCGCACCTCGACCTTCTCGCAGACCACGCGGCTGCCGTCTTCGAAGCGGCGGCCTTCGTCCTGCGGGCCATAGCGGCCGGACTGGGCGCTGGCCACGGTCATCGCCAGGCCCAGCGGCAGCGCACCCAGCAGTGCGATCAGGTGGGGAGTCTTCATGGCACGGCCTCGTCTTTGGGACAGGGGTCCAGCCTTCCGCAGCCGGCAACAAGCGTCGGTGAAAAGCGCCCCGTGCCGCCGTCCGGACCGCAGCCACGGTTCACCCACGTGGCACCGGCGTGATCGACCGGTGAGGTGCGCACGGCGGCGTCCGTCAGAAAACCCTGATACCGCCGGCGGCGCGAGGCTGGGATGCTAGGCGCGCAGGGGGCTGCGGCTGTCCGGGGGACCGACGCCATGCAACACACTGGAACCGCCATGGGCGGTGGCCACGCGCGCAGCGGCGGGCGCCGTCCGGGGGATACGCCCTTGAAGACGCGCATACGCCCGCACCGCATATGGATACGCCTGGCATGGGCGCTGGGGCTGCCCGCCGCACTCGCCGTGGCGCTGCTGCTGACCCGGCTGACGGCGGTAGAGGTCGCCTCGCTGGCCCCGGTCAGCGACTTCGGCGGCCGCGACAATGTGCTGGCCGGTGCCCTGTTCGCGCAGGGCGCGCTGCTGGCCGCGGCGCTGGCGCACAGGCGCGCGCCGCGGCGCCGGCGGCGGCAGCTGGTCGCCATCGCCCTGGGGCTGCTGGCCATCGCCAGCCTGCTGTTCGGCGCGCGCGGGGTGATCTTCATGCTGCTGTTCGAACTGGCGGTGGTGGTCTCCTTCCCGCTCCACGAGCGGCGCTGAACAGCGCCATCCCATGCAGGTTGCGCGGCGGCGGCGTTCCTTGCGGACTCCGCCGTGCCTAGACTGGGGGTACCGGCGGGGAAGCGCCGGCTGCATCCAGGGGACACCATGATCATCACGCTCGACGCGCTGCTGACCACGGGCGAGCTCGCCCGCATCCGGCAGATGCTCGCCGCCGTACCGTTCGCCGACGGCCGCGCCACGGCCGGCGAATACCTGCACGGGAAGAAGGAGAACCAGCAGATCCCGTGGAACCACCCGGTCATGAAGGACATCACCGCGGTGGTGATGCAGGCCCTGGGGCGCTGCGACACCTTCATGAGCGTGGCCCAGCCGCGGCGGCTGGCGGCCATGCTGGTCAGCCGCTACGGGCCGGGCATGCAGTACGGGCTGCACGTGGACGCGCCGGTGATGGGCGAGCCCAACCACGTGCGCAGCGACGTGTCCTTCACCATCTTCCTCGACGAACCGGACAGCTATGCCGGCGGCGAGCTGGCGTTCGAGCACGGCAGCGGCGAGATGTGCTTCAAGCTGCCGGCGCGCTCGGCCATCTGCTATCCCACCGGCCAGCTGCACCGGGTGCGTCCGGTGGAAAGCGGGCAGCGGCTGGCGATCGTCGGCTGGGTCCAGAGCCTGGTGCGCGATCCGGCGATCCGCGAACTGCTGCATGACCTGTGCAGTGCGCGCGAGGCGCTGGAGGGCGTGGACGGCGCCGCCCGCGCGGTGGACCTGATCAGCAAGAGCCACTCCAACCTGCTGCGCCGCCACGCCGAACCGTAGCGCGGCGTGGCGGCGTGGCGGCGTGGCGGCGCGGTGGCGACTTAGCGGGCCGTCTCCAGCGCACGCAGGAAACGGGCGTCGCCATGCCAGTGGGCGAAGTCCGCATCGGCCATGAACTGCGCGGCCGGCTTGCCGCGGGCGCGGGCCGCGGCCACCGCCTCCAGCATCCGCTCCACCTCGCCCCGCAGCGCGTAATGGCAGGCCAGGTTGTACAGCAGGGTGGCGTTGGACTCGGTGGCCGGGTCGAAGGCGGGGCCCACCAGTTGCGCCATCACCGCGTCCACCAGCGCGCGTTCCTGCGGCCGGTGGATGGCGAAAGCCAGCGCCTGGCTGGCGACCACGCCGCTGTTGTAGGCCACGCTGGGGTCCTCATGCCCGGCCAGCGCCGGATGCACGTCCAGGTAGTGCCGCACCAGCTGCGCGGAGGCGTCGAAATCCCCGGCGAGGTTGGACGCGTTGACCAGCCGTGCGTAGCCGGCCGCCAGCGCCGGCGCGAAGCGCCCGGCGTAGTGCGCGTCGGCGGCCAGCAGCGCGGACTGGCGCAGGAACCGCTCCAGCGCGTGCCCGCCGCCGGCGGCAGCGGCCACGATGGCCGCCTCGAGCTGTTCGCGGTAGCCGGGCCGGCCCTCGCCCAGCGCGCGGAACGGCGGCCATTCCAACACCTGCACGCCGGCCACCGGCAGCGGGGTCTCGCGCGTGCCTTCGCGCAGCAGCAGCTGCACCTCCGGGTCACGTTCGTGCAGCTGGGCGATGCGCACCACCAGTTCGCGCACCGCGCCGGGGCGCGCGGGCGCCGACAGCGCCGCGCGCAGTTCCGGGTGGTCCAGCGCCAGCCGCAGCACGCCGCGGCTGGCGCGGTCCTGGCGCGCGCCCCAGTGCAGGGTCATCGCCTGCGGCAGCGCGTGCAGGTCCGGCTGCAGCGGCTCGACCACCAGTGCCGGGGTCGCGCCTACGGCAGGGCGCGGCAGCGGCGGGCGCAGCCAGCGCCGCACGCGGTGGCCGCCCTCCAGCTCCAGCTGCGCGGTCACCGGCCGCTGCCGGGTGGGCTCGCCCTCGAACCGGGGCCGCCAGGCCGGCACCTGGCGCTGTGCGGCGGGTACCTCGCCCGCACCGCGCGGGCGCACCACGTACAGGCCGATGTCGTCGCGGTAGTACTCCAGCAATGCGAGCTCGCCGGCCGATTCCATGTAGCCACGCAGGTGCACGCTGAACCACGGGCTGGCGCCAGGCAGCACCCGCGACGGCTCCCACCAGCGCATGTTGCGGAAGAACTGGTAGCCGCCATCCTCCTTCGGCACGAATGCGGTGAACCGCAGGGTCTGGTCCGCGACCGCCAGCTGCACGCGTGCGTCGCCGAACCAGTAGCGCTGCGGCGTGGTGCCCGGGTAGCCCATGCCCTTGAGCACCTGGCCGACGGTGGCACCCAGCAGCTGGCCGCCGACGCCCTCTTCCAGGTGGAACCTGCGCCGGTCGAACCCGGCCACCTGCACCCGCGGCGGGCCCTCCCCGGTATCGCGCGCGAAGCTCTCCGGCTCCACCTCCAGCAGCGACGGGCGCGCCGGGGTGTAGCCGTCCAGGCAGTCCGCGTGCCAGCCCAGTTCCGACAGCGCCGCGCTGCGCCGGCCGCACCACAGCGCGGACCCGGTGATCGAAGGATCCAGCCACAGCTTCCAGGCGCGGCCCTCGGCCCACAGCCAGGCCCACGTGCGCCCCTGCGCATGGCCGAAGGCGACCGCACCTGCGCGGTCCAGCTCGGCATGCAGCTGGGCGCGGGTCAGCGCGGTGCCGTCGACCTCCGGCGCATAGGCCTTCGCCCCGTCGTGCCCGGTGAACACCCAGTCCACGTACTGGTCCGGGCCGAAGGCGATGCCGGAGGCGTGCATGTCCGGCGGCTCGTCGATGAAATCCAGCAGCACGCCATCGGCGCTGTATTTCCACAGCATGTCGCCGGCGGCGGCCAGCACCTGGCCGGTGGCAGGCGCCACGAACAGGCCATCGACCGGCCCGTGCAGCAGCTTGCGCACCTCCAGCGCCTCGGACGCCGCGGTATTGGCCGACAGGCGCGGGTAGTCGGCCGCGCGGGTGGCGGCGCGCAGCGGCCAGGACAGGCTGGGCATGAGCAGCACTCCGGCCAGCAGCACCAGGGCGGCGGCAGTGGCACGTGGCGGGCGCGGGAAGACGGGCATCGCGGCGCAGCATGCGGGCCGCTGCCCGAACCGGGCAAGCGACGGTATCGGCGGAAACCGGGTAGGGCCCGGTCGCGCGCCTCGCACGGCGCAGGCCGCCACCTCCCGCGCCCCGCGCCCCGTGCATGCGTGCTGCCCGGGGCGTACCGGCAGGCACTACTGCGCGGCGCGGCACTCGTAGCTGTCGGCCGCGTCCACGTCGCCGCCGGTGTAATGCGCATGCGTGGGATACGCGCACAGCGGACGCTCGCCCGGCAGCGTGGCGCCACGGGCGATGACCCGGCCCGGCGCCTGGCCCTGCTCCACCCAGGCCACCAGCGGGGTGAGCAGGTCGAACTGGTCGCGAGCGCTGCCGCCGCCGCAGTGGCCCATGCCGGGCACGAAGTAGAAGCGGCTGGCGTCGGCCCAGGCCTGGCGGCCATTGGCCTCTTCCGCGCGGCGGTAGTAGTCCAGCGTATCCAGCGCCGAGAACCAGGGGTCGCTGACGCCGTGGTAGTACATCACCTTGCCGCCGCG
>JBQGEI010000001.1:0-2585 GCA_052039535.1 Pseudoxanthomonas sp. | reverse complement strand
TGTCGACGGCCTGCAGCCGGACACCTTGTATGCCTGGCGGGTCCAGGGTGCGGGCACCTGGAGCGCCTGGCACCACACCCGCACCGCGGCCGCGGCGGACGCGCCGCTGACCCTGCTGTACTTCGGCGACACCCAGAACCGCAATGTCGGCCACGTCACCCGGGTGGTGCGCGAGGCGATGCGGCACGCACCCGAGGCGCGGCTGGCGCTGTTCGCCGGTGACCTGGTCAGCGGTGGCGACGGCCGGGACGACATCGAGTGGGGGGAGTGGTTCGAGGCCATGGGTGCGCTGCCGACCTCGATGGCGATCGCACCGGCCGCCGGCAACCACGAGTACACCGACTTCCACGAGGACACGCCCCGGGAGTACAAGGCGCTGGGCGCCCATTGGCCCCTGGCCTTCGCCCTGCCGCGCAACGGCAGCGAGGCGGTGCCGGACACCAGCTACTGGTTCGACTACCAGGGCGTGCGCGTGGCGGTGGTGGACGGCACTTCGGCACTGGAGCATGGCACGGCGGCCGCGCAGGCCCGCTGGCTGGAGCGCGCGCTGTCCGGCGCGGCAGGTCGCTGGCGGATCGTGCTGCTGCACCAGCCGTTCCACTCCGCGGCCCGTGGGCGCGACAACGAGCTGCTGATCCGGCACCTGCTGCCGGTGGTGCGCCGCCAGGGCGTGGACCTGGTGCTGCAGGGGCACGACCATGTCTATGCGCGGCGCACGGCCGGCGGCGACGATGCGCCGCCGGTGCTGAGCGTCTCGGTGGCCGGCCCCAAGCAGTACCGGCTCTCGGCCCGCGCGCGGGACACCATGGCGCCGGTGGGCGAGGACACCCAGCTGTTCCAGGTGATCCGGATCGACGGCGCACGCCTGCGCTACGAGTCGCGCACCGCGACCGGTCGCCTGTACGACGCCTTCGAACTGGTGCGCGAGGGCCGGGTGACCCGGCTGGTCGAGCAGGCCGACGGCCGCATAGGGGAGCGCGCCTGCGGCCGCGCGCGGACCCTCAAGGGGCGTGCCGACCGGTGCTGGGAGTGATGCGCCGCCGCTTCGCCGCCGGTCGAATCCACCCGTTTCCCCAGGAGCCGAACCCATGCACGTGCTGATCCGTCGCGTCGCCGCGGTGGCGCTGCTTTCCTGCCTGTCCTGGCCGGCTCTCGCCGGGCAGGAGCAGGCGCCCGTCCGTCATCCGTTGCAGGCGTCCCAGCCCAGGCAGGCACCGGAGGAGGTGTTGCTGGCGGTGGAGATCCCGGCCGGGAGCTTCACCAAGTACGAAATCAATGAGGAGGGCCTGCTGTTCGTCGACCGTTTCCAGTCGATGCCGGTGGTCTACCCGGCCAACTACGGCTCCATGCCGCGGACCCTGGCCGGCGACGGCGATCCGCTGGACGCGCTGGTGCTGACCCGCGAGCCCCTGCATCCGGGCGTGCTGCTCCGCTTCCGCCCGATCGGAGTGCTGCGCATGCTCGACAAGGGCGAGCACGACGAGAAGATCGTCGGCGTGCCGGTCGACAAGGTGTATCCGACCTTTGCGCGGATCCGCGACCTGGCCGACGTGCCGGAGATCGAGCGGCAAAGGATCGAGGCGTTCTTCCGGATCTACACAGACCTGCCGGAAGGCCGCAACCCGGTGCAGCTGTCGGGCTGGGGCGATGCGGCCGAGGCCAGGGCGCTGATCGGCCGGGCGCTGGAGCGGTACCGAGGGGAGTGAGGCGGCAACGGCAGGGCTTCCGGTTGCATGACTTCGGAGGGAGTCCGCCGTCCCGAGGGGCGCGCCGCATGCCCAAGGCACGGCGGCCCCTGCCCGAAGTCAGCGCTTGAGCCTCGTTTTAGCCCTTCAAGCGACTCGCGCCCTCAGGCGGCCGCCACCTGCTCCCGACGCGGCCCTTCGCGCAGGGCGCGGCCGACCATGGACACCAGCAGGTCCAGCTCGTCCTCGTCCATCGCGAAGTGCGGGGTGAAGCGCAGCGAGTTCTCGCCGCCATGGATCACGTTGACCCCGTGCATGCGCAGCCATTCCTCCGTGGATCCGGCGCCGTAGCACTTGAACTGCGGGGCCAGCTCGCAGGAGAACAGCAGGCCGGTGCCCTGGACCTTGGTGATCAGTCCGCCCAGCTCGGCCTTGAGCGCTTCCAGCTTCTGCACTGCCTGGGCGCCACGCTCGCGGATGTTGCGGCGGACCTGCGGCGTGAGCATGCCGAGGGTGGCGCAGGCCACGTCCAGCGCGCGCGGATTGGTGGTCATGGTGTTGCCGTACACGCCGCTGCGGTACAGCGCCGCGGTCGCTTCGGTCACCGCGAGCACCGCCAGCGGGTACTGGCCGGCATTGAGCGCCTTCGAGTAGGTCTCCATGTCGGGCGCATCGCAGCCGGCGAAGTCCGGGTAGTCGACGATCGACAGCACGCCGTGCGCGCGCAGGCCGGCCTGGATCGAGTCCACCAGCAACAGCGAGCCGTGGGCGCGGGTCAGTTCGCGCGCCACGTCGTAGAAGGCGCGCGGCAGGGCGCGGCCGGGATCGCCTTCGCCCATCACCGGCTCCAGGAACACCGCCTCGACGAACCAGCCGTTGGCCTCGGCCTCGTCGAACGCG